>JARRQQ010000119.1:0-9056 GCA_037381725.1 Sedimentisphaerales bacterium | reverse complement strand
CTCGTCGCGATGCTTGTCGGCTTGCATTACGTCGGCGGCTCGACTGGCACAGCCTACGCCGACGTCGTCCAGCGACTGCAAAAAGCCCGCACGCTGCTTTACACCGTTGTCACGTCGACAGCCGTGGCAGGGATGCCCGACATGCAGATGGAAATCGCTTTCAAAGAGCCTGGATATGTGCGTATCACCATGCCCGGCGGCTACGTCTCGGTGGCGGATTGGACGCAGGGAAAGGGCCTGAGCATCATCCCGGACAAGAGACAGTTCGTCGAGATGGACATGTCCAATATGCCTAACGACATGGCTCAGCGCCAATTCGATATGATCGAGCGATTGCGGACGCTTCCGGAACGAGCCGACGAGATGCTCGGCCAGAGGACCGTAGACGGCCGGGTCGTGCAGGGCTTCCGCGTGACTGAAGAGAGCGAGATCGACACTGTCTGGATCGACACCAAGACTCTGGAATTGGTTAGCGTCGAGAGAGAATTTGTGAACGTGCCCGGCGTCAGCGCCGTCTTGACCGATTTCCAGTTCGACGTCGATCTGGACGATGCGCTGTTCAGCCTCACGCCACCGGACGGCTACACCCGCGTGGAAGTCCAGGTCGATGCATCTGACACGGGCGAGAGCGACGTGATCGAGTACTTGCGGTTGTGGACGACCTGGACCAAAGACCATACGTTCCCGCCGACGCTGAATCCGGTCGAGATGACGAAAGTCTCAGCGGAAATGGCAGCAGCTGGCAAGTTCATCGAAAGTCACTCCGCACAGCCGGATCCTGAGCAGGTGATGGCGATGACGCGGGGAGTGATGTTTGTGATGAAACTGCCCGCTGAGAGCCACTGGGGCTATGCTGGCGGGAACGTAAAGTACGGCGACGCTCAAACCCCCATTTTCTGGTATCAGCCCGCCGGCTCGGCGACCTTCCGCGTTATCTACGGCGACTTGAGCGTCAGGGACGTCGCGCCG
This sequence comes from Sedimentisphaerales bacterium, assembly GCA_037381725.1. GTDB lineage: Bacteria > Planctomycetota > Phycisphaerae > Sedimentisphaerales > Anaerobacaceae > JAFGTG01. Next base: position 8,087 of record JARRQQ010000119.1, on the reverse strand, counting down.
GAAGACCTGTCGAAATAGGTCATCCGGTTCCTCGTCGACACTTGAAGCGCGCTACGCCAAACCGCGAAGCTATCGCCCCCGGCAAGAATCTGTCCGGGGGCGATGGTCCGCACACGTAAAAGTCCCGCCTGTCTCGGGAGAAAGCTATGATCTGGATACTCATCAGAATTTCGGTGGGGCGAGCCCCACCCTACCGTTCGGTCAGCCCTTCTTGTCGCCGGGCTTGGCGGGGACACCGCCGCCGTAGTAGGGATACTGGTCGAAGATATCACCTTTTCCGAGGACACGCGGGTCTTTCGTCGCCTTGAGTTCGGCCATCAAAGCGGCGGCGAGTTTCTTTTGCACTTCGGCATATTCAGGCTTGCCGGCAACGTTGTTCATTTGCGCCGGATCTTTCTGCACGTCGTATAGCTCCTCGGCGGGACGCTTGCCGAAAGCCAGCTCAAACAACCTGGCGACCTTCGGGTCGTTGCGGTGTTTTATCATGTACGACTTCGTCGGCGACGCATCGGTATCGGAATAGCCGTAGTGAGTCCCCTTGGGCTTGGAAACGACGATGTCCGTCGGCTGCGCGTAGCTTGCGGGGTAGCCAGCGGGCCAGCGGTCCGGCTTGAAATTGCGAATGTACAGGAAATCCCGCGTTCGGATAGCGCGCATAGGGTAGCCGCCCATGCCGGTTTCCTGAGCGGGCACGTGACGCTCCTTGCCCGTCAGGACGTGGTCGCGTTTGGCGTCCACCCACCCGGACTTGCCCGACGTCAGGACGTCCAGGAAGCTGCGGGCCGTCATTTGAGCGGGCGGCTTCAGCCCGGCCGCGTCCAGAAACGTCGGCGCCAAGTCCGCCAGGCTGACAAAGTCTTGGACCACTCGGCCGGCCGGAACCGCCTCGGGCCAGCGGACCGCCAGCGGCACGTGTGTCCCCGAGTCGTAGATATTGCTCTTGCATCGCGGGAACGGCCAGCCGTTATCGCCGGAGATGACCACCAGTGTATTGTCAAGCTCGCCCTTCTCTTCGAGCATCTTCAGTAGCTCGCCAGACTCTCTGTCGAATCGCTGGACTTCCCAGTAGTAGTCGCAAATGTCCGTGCGGACCTCGGGACAATCGGGGAAATACGCCGGGACGTCAACGTCCTCAAGCTTCATCCCGCTCTTAACGCCGGACTGCCACTTGTAGCTTCGATGCGGATCCGTGCTGCCGAACCAGAAACAGAACGGCTTGCCTTCCGGCCGGGCGTCCAGGAACTGGCGGAAGTCCTTGTATTTCGGTCCGGCGGGATTGCGCTTTCGTCCGCCTGGCGCGTCGCGACCGGGCCCCCAGCCTTTGCGCGTGTAGCCGACGTGGTAGCCGGCCTCTTCCAACAGGTCCGGATAGACCGGGAACTTCGCCGGCAACGTGCTCCAGAGATTGGCGCCCTCTTCGAGACGCCAATGCCACTGGCCGGTAAGGACGGCACCCCGCGACGGCGTGCACGAGGGCGAAGAGACGAACGCGTTCTCGAATAGCACGCCCTCGTGCGCCACCCTATCGAACGTCGGCGTCTTGATGACCTTGTCCCCCCCGATGCTCGCGTGAGGCCAGGACCAGTCGTCCGCAAAACAGAAAAGAACGTTCGGTCTCTTGTCCGCTTTTCGGCCGGCCTGAGCCCGCACGCCGCCCGGCAGAGCAGACGCTCCGAGCAAACCCAAAGCGCCACGGCTAACCGTTCTTACGAAATCACGTCGATTCATCTTAGTCATCTTATGTTCCTTCGCCTTTGGCTTTTTTGCATCGCTGTGCCCATGCTTCGTACCGCTCGGCCAATTCCTTCACCTTGTCCGGCATCTTCGACGCCAGATTATGCTGCTCGGTCCGGTCGGCTTCCATATCGTACAGTTCCCACGGGTTATTGCCGACGGTAACGATTTTCCATTTGCCCCTTCGCACGGCCTTGTTCCGCTGGAACTCCCAGAACAGCGCCTCGTGACCTTTGCGCTCGACTCCGGCGAAGATGGGAAGCAGGCTGATCCCGTCCATCGGGAGGAGACGGCGTCCCCTGACGCTCGAAGGATATTTGGTCCCCGCCGCTTCCAGGCACGTCGGCATGATGTCGATGATGTGACCAACCTGCCGAGTGATAGCGCCGGTATTTCTCACCACGCCCGGCCAGCGCGCGATAAAAGGCGTGGCATTGCCCCCTTCGTGGTTGAAACGCTTGTAGAGACGGAACGGCGTGTTGCTGACGTTGGCCCAGGGCGAATCGTAGGTGCGGTAGGAAGCGGCCGGGCCGGGTGGAATGTCCTTCGTCCTGTTGCGCTCGTAGGGACAGCCGCCGTTGTCCGAGAGGAACATCACCAGGGTGTTGTCCTCGACCTCCAACTCTTTGAGCTTGTTCAGAACGCGCCCGACGTTCTGGTCCATCCGATCAACCATCGCCGCGTAGACGGCCATCTTCAGGTCCTCCGCTTGCTTGTCCTTGACCTGGTCCCAGGGAGGAACGTCACGGAACGATTTGTGGTGATCCTGGCCGCGTGGGCTCATGGCCCACTTCTTGTCGATCAGCCCCAGCTCAATCAAACGCTCGTAGCGCTGCCGGCGAATCGCGTCCCAGCCCTTCGTGTACTTGCCCCGATACTTCTCAATGTCCTCGGGCAAGGCGTGTAACGGGTAATGTGGGGCGTTGTATGCGAGATAGAGAAAGAAGGGTTTGTCTTCTCGTCCGGCTTCGTCGAGAAACTTCAAAGCGTAATCGGTAAAGGCGTTTGTCGTGTAGAAGTTCTTGTCATTGGTCTCGAACGGCTTTCTGTCCAGGCGGAAGGTCTTATCCGGAACGAAGTAACTACACGCCCCGCCAAGCATCCCGAAGTACCGGTCGAATCCCCGGTCGAGCGGCGTACTGCCGACGTGCCACTTGCCGGCCGCCAGCGTTGTGTAGCCGGCGCGGTGAAGGACCTCGGCGATGGTGACACAGTTCTTGGCTTCCTTGATATCGGTTTGCTGATAATAGAGACCGGTCAGGATCGACGTGCGCGTGGGCGCGCACTTGGCACAGTTATAAAACTGCGCGAAACGCAGCCCTTCGGCGGCTAGCCTGTCCAGGTTCGGCGTCTTGATCTCCCCACCGTAACAGCCTAAGTCGGAGAATCCCATGTCGTCCGCCAGAATCAGCACAATATTAGGCCGCTTCCTCTGGGCCTCGGACGAGAATGCTTTCGGCACCATGAAAGATGCCATACTGAAACCGATTGCTTTGAGAAAATCGCGGCGGGTATTCTGTACTCTGTTCATCCTCGTATCTCCGAGTTCTATACATCGTCTGCGGCGGAGCGATCTCTGCGGGCACTACGGCCGGCCCGCTTGTACTGTTCCAAAAGGTCTGACAACAATTTGACGATCTCAGGGTGCCGCTTGTATTCATTAATCGATTCAGCCAGGTCGCGGCCAAGGTGATAGAGCTGTCCGGCGGGTTTGGTCGGATCGTAAGGGATTTTCTGCGAGCCGGCGCCGCCTCCGTGCTGACTCAAGATCAGTTTCCAGTCACCCTGACGAATGGCGAAAACACCCCAATAACTGTCATCGACAATCGCCTTGCGGACGACCTGCCTGGGCTTGCGACCGAGCAAAGCGCCCAGAAAGCTGAAACTGTCCTCGCCCGCATCGTCCGGCAGTTGGACGCCAAAGAAGTCGGCGAACGTCGCCAACATGTCTGTCAAGGCGACCAGGGACGATTCTTCCGTGCCTGCCGGGATCGTGCCGGGCCACCGCGCGATCAGGGGGACGCGATGTCCTCCTTCATAAGCGTCGGTTTTCTGGCCGCGCAGCGGACCGTTCACTCTATGGCCGTTTATCACAGCAAAATCGGTCGGCTTGTATCGTACGACCCCTCCGTTGTCGCTGGAGAACAACACGAGAGTGTTTTTCGTGAATCTCTTTTCATCGAGGGCCCGCAGCACTTCGCCAATGGACCAGTCCAGCTCAGAGATGAAATCCCCATACGTCCCAATCTCGCTCTTGCCCTTGAATCGTTCATTGGGACGCAAAGGGCCGTGGATGTTTCGGTGGGCGAGGTACAGGAAGAAGGGCTGGTCGGTCCTTTGCTCGTTTAGCCACCCGACGGCCCGTTTTGTAATCATGATGGCCAGGTCCTCGTGCTTGTACCGAGCGCTCTCGCCGCCTTCGACCCCGAGGGCCGCCGTAGCGCCGTTCCGGGGCCGATGCAAGTAGTCCTTTTCATAGCCCGGCCGCTTATCGGAAAGAATGTGAATGGGGTCATCGGCGATTAGACCGAGCACGCGGTGGTTTTCGATGATCACGTGCGGAAACTGCCCCACGTGGGGTATGCCCCAGAAGTAGTCAAATCCAACTTCGAGCGGTCCCGGGCGAAGCTCCCGGTTGTAGTCCGGCCCGAGCACATCATCCCAGCCGGCCATTCCCGGCCGGCCGAAGCCAAGATGCCATTTTCCGATGCAAGCCGTTCGATACCCCTGCTGCTTGAGCAAATCGCCAAGAGTTAACCGATCCTGCTCGATGAGCAGAGGATCGTTCGACCAGACGCATGAGGACTTGACCCACGTCCGCCAGGCGTAACGCCCGGTGAGCAAGTTGTAGCGCGAGGGCGTGCAAACCGACGCCGGGGAGTGCGCATCGGTGAAGCGCCGCCCCTCTCGGGCAAGCCGGTCTATATTCGGAGTCTGTACTTTGGAAGCGCCGTAACAGCTCAGGTCACCGTACCCGAGGTCGTCGGCCAGAATCATTACGATATTAGGCTTCTGGATACCAGACGCTGCACGGACCACCTTCGGCACCATCAAGGCCGCCGCTCCGAATCCCATCGCCTTCAAAAAATCTCGCCGCGTCTTCTGACTTTCTCTCATGTGTTCACGAGCTTTCTCTCTGGGCCCGGTTGCTCTAATCCCTTGTGCCCATTTTCTCCCCGGCCAGCATCGATCCATCGTTCGTCCGGTTCATATTCTATTCAGCCCGAACCGTCATTTCAACGAAATTGTCTGATGAGGCCCATGGAGTGACATCGCGGGTTCTAACTGTCGTCAAGATGCGTGATCTGCAATTTAAGGATTTGTCTGGTGTCAGGGGTGACTTTGGCCTGCTCACTGACGCGAACGGGCCAGACCCAGATGATTTTTCCCCGATCCTCGACGAAAAGCACCTTCTCGCGGACGTCGTGCGGGACGCGCTGGGCGGTCAGGAACTTGCCGATCTTCTTTTCGCCCGTTAGTCCCAGCGTTACGAACTTGTCACCGGGTTGCCGAGAGCGAACGGTCAGAGGTAGTTTCACCTTCTCGAAATCGAAGCATTCAAGCAAACGACGTTTTCCATCCCCAAAGGCTTCGCCTTTGAGGCTGGCGCCCATCTCAATGAGGGCGTCTTGTTCAGCCGCCGCGAGCTTTGCCGTGATCAGATACTTGCCGAATCTTGTTTGTCCCGGGATTGTCAGAGTCTTCGGGGGGCTCACAGTCACCACCTGCAGAACGTCTTGATTTTGAGAGAGAATCAACCTGTCATATTCACGCCGTACTGCGAATCCACCCGGCAATTCGATTCTTCCACCGGTGACATTTCGTCCGGCTAATTCCACGATACGGTCATAATGCCGACGAGTTAAATCTCTCTGACCGCAATTGAGGCAGGTCAGACTTCGACGTATCAGCTCGACCTTAACCGGCAGCGGCTCGGTTTGAAATGTCCTCAGATCCAATATTACCCACCCGGCAGCACATTCGGCCACGCTCGGCCACGTCTCATCCACTCGCCTGCAAACACGGTCATAGAACCGCAGCGCCGATTGAGCCAGCTCAGATAACGTCTCCACCACCGGGTCACTGCAATCTCGCTGCAACGCGGGGAGCAGTCGATGCCGGATGAAATTCCGCTTGTACGTGCAGTCGGCATTTGTGCGGTCCCGGCGCCACGCCAAGTTTCGGGCCTGCAAATATTCCATGACCTCCTCGCGCGTGACACACAGCATCGGGCGGACAAACGTTACGCCCTCCTCAAAGGTCCGCTTCGGCCAGATCCCGGCCAAGCCGCGAAAGCCGGTCCCTCGCGTCAAGCGGTGCAGAATCGTCTCGGCGTTGTCATTCTTCTGGTGCGCCGTCGCCACGAGATTGCAATGACTCGCTTTTGCGACGTCCGTCAGAGCTTTGATTCGACACTGCCGGGCAGCCGTCTCGATGGACAGCTTATGGTCCCGGGCGAATCCGCGAACGTCCACCTGTTTCGATATCACAGATAGCCCTAGCCTGGCGGCCTCGGCGACAACAAACTGCTCATCAGAGTCCGCCTCGTCGCCTCTTAGCTGATGATTGACGTGCGCGCAGACAAACTCCGCCCTTAGAATACCGCAGGTCTTGAGTGCGTGCACGGCGTGTAAAAGCGCGGTCGAATCCGCCCCACCCGAGATGGCGAGCACGACCGTCGCGGCCGAACCAAAAAGGTCGTGTATTTCGATGAAGGAGGCGAGCTTCTTCTCAAGTATCGCGATCAGCTCTGTCCCTCGCCGAGTTTCTGGAGTTCCCTGACCCGCCTCTCAGCATACTCCCTCCACTCGCGATACCTCTCATACTGCCCTTCCGTCTGGATGGCCTGCTGATAGAGCTGAAGCGCCCGGTCCTTCTGATAGAGGTATTTATCCAGCAGGCGCGCCGCCCGGAACCTGGCCGGGAAGACCCCGTCCGCGTCCCATTCGTAGGCGCTCTGGTAGTACAGCAGAGCGATCGTGTATTCCTTGAAATACTCATAGATAACACCGGCCCGGTAGGCGGCGTCGTCGATCTTGTCGCTCGAAGGATGCCTTTTTATCAATTCGTTGTATTTGGCCAGTGCCAGGCGAAGGGAGTTCTCGTCCTTCAGAATGGCCAGGTCCACACCGGGAATTAGCCCCGCTTGCCTCTCATAGGCCTCGGCCTCACTGTAGAGGTTGTCGGCGTCCGGGATCGAGGCGACCGGCTTAGCGTTGGCAGGGATGATTTCCGGACCTGCGATGTAGTTGTACTTCACCATCGTATCGTACGACTGCAACTCCCGCCGGACCCACTGAAGCTTCGCATTGTTGCCGACCCGCGAGTAATAGGTCTCCAGTGCCTGAAGGCTATGGCGGTACGCCTGCCGGTTGACGGCTATCTGCTCGACGAGATCGGCCTCACTCGTGTTCGAGAGGTCTATCACACTGGCACTTGTGACCCTTTGCGTCGGGCTGACGGGTACGATATGGCCTCTGCCCGGACTCGAGGGTTGACAACCGACAAAAAGGGTAAGAAGAACGATAAATGCCCATGTGCAAGCCGCTCTCGCCATGATGGCCTCCTTTCAATCCCAAAACCAGCATTCAATCCGTGTCGTCCATAGCGGACATTTGATCTATTTATCATCTTGGGGTCCGTGCGTCAAGAACAAATCGCAAAAAAATCTTCGCCGAAACGCGGGTATTCGCTTCTCAGTATTGATAATGGCTTGTTTTTTCGGACTTGTGGTCCAATCACCGGCGGACCATGTGGGAACGGCTCGGCGCCAAGCAGCCGGTTGCCCGAGCAGGAGCAGGCGTATCGGCGGACGGAAAGGGCAAAGAGCAGCCTGAGTGCAAAAAGCTTGACTTGCGCGGCGGATTTCAGTATAATACTGGAACAAGGTTCAGGTGCGGCGGTTTGACAATGAGGAGGTCACCTAAGAGATCGTCGCTTCAATATGCTCTTTTCGGCAAGTCCGGTCTCGTTGTGACGCGACCGAGAGAGCTTGAGCGCAACTTTATGGGGAAAAGGTGAGATGAAAACGAATCGATTACTGCCGGCGATTCTGTGCGTGGTCTGTATCTTGTTCTTACTGCCCGGCTGCGAAGAAGAAACGGCCGAGATACAAGAGCTAAGTCCCGACTGGTTTGATCGTTTTCCACAACCGACTCAACAAACCAGTGCACCGCGGGGCCGCGCACCGTTGGTCAAGAAAGCAAAGATGGTGTTCGCGAACGTCGTCCACGATTTCGGGACTGTCGCGCCCGAGACATCGAACCTCTGCGAGTTCAAGTTCAAGAACACTGGAAATGACACCCTGACGATAGAGAACATCGAAAAGGCCTGCGGCTGCACCCCCTTCCTGT
>JARRQQ010000118.1:13464-24483 GCA_037381725.1 Sedimentisphaerales bacterium | reverse complement strand
CGTGCGTGAGGCCCGGCTGTTAGCGGAGGCCGCGCGCGAGCATGGGGTCGCCACCCAGATGGGCAACCAGGGTCAGGCCTCGGAAGCGACCCGGCTCGCCTGCGAGACGATCTGGGATGGGGCCATCGGACAGGTTCGCGAAGTCCATATCTGGACGGACCGGCCGCTCAACGGGATTGACAAGTGGTACTGGCCGCAGGGGATTGACAGGCCGAAAGGCGAAGATCCGATTCCCGATACGCTCGACTGGGATCTCTGGGTGGGTCCGGCGCCGATGCGGCCTTACAAGAACAGGGTTTACAATCCGTTCGTCTGGCGCGGCTGGTGGGATTTCGGCACTGGGGCGTTGGGCGATATCGGTTGTCACACCATGGACCCCGCGTTCCGGGCTTTGAAGCTGGGGTATCCCACCAGCGTTGAGGCTTGCTGCACGCTGGTCAACAACGAGACGTACCCCGTGGCGTCGCGCGTGACGTACGAGTTCCCTGCGCGGGGTGATATGGCGCCGGTGAAACTGCACTGGTACGACGGCGGGATGAAGCCGCCTCGGCCAGACGAATTTGAGGACGGCCGAAAGTGGGACACGAACGGCCAGCTCTACGTCGGTGACAAGGGCAAGATGTTAGGCTGCCGTCTGATCCCGGAAACCCGGCAAAGAGAGTACGGCAAGCCGCCGCACATGCTGGAGCGTTCGCCCGGACACTACCAGGAGTGGATCGACGCCTGCAAGGGCGGCAAGCCGGCCGGATCGAACTTCCCCGACCACGCCGGTATACTGGCCCAGGTAGTTCTGATGGGCAATATCGCCATTCGCCCGGCCCTGAAGGAGAAGCTCCTCAGTACGAAGCTGTTTTGGGATGCTGACCAGTACAAGTTCACCAATATGCCCGAGGCGAATCAATACATAACGAAGGAATATCGACAAGGGTGGGCAATCTAAGGATTTTCGATTTGCGATTTTCGATTGAGAGTTGCGTATGAAAAGGCAAGACAGTGAAGTCTCGCGTCGTGATTTGATTCGTGGCGCCGCGGGCGCCGCGGCGGCGTTCACGTTCGTCTCGTCGGACGTGCTGGGTCGCGGTAGCGCTCAGACGGCTAGCGAAAAGCTCAACATCGCGGCCATCGGCGCCGGGGGCATGGGCGCCTCGAATATCAACGCCTGTGCGGGCGAAAACATAGTGGCTCTGTGCGACGTGGACGACAGGCACGCGGCCGGGACGTTCAAGAAGTTCCCCGGCGCTAAGAAATACAAAGACTTCCGCGTCATGTTGGACAAAGAGGACAAGAACATCGACGCGGTGATCGTGGCGACGCCCGATCATACACACGCTGTCGCGGCCATGGCTTGCATGAAACGCCACAAGCACGTCTATTGCCAAAAGCCGCTGGCTCATTCGATCTACGAAGTCCGCGCGTTGACGGAAGCGGCGCGGAAGTACAACGTCCAGACGCAGATGGGCAACCAGGGCCATTCGTCCAACGAGATTCGGCTGCTCTACGAGTGGATTCAGGATGGAGCCATCGGCCCGGTCCACGAAGTCTACGCCTGGAGCGACCGTCCCGTCGGGGGCGATCCGTGGTCGGACTTTCCCATCATGGCCCGGCCCAAAGAAACGCCGCCCGTGCCCGAGACGCTGGACTGGGACCTTTGGCTAGGGCCGGTGAAGTACCGACCCTATCATCCGATCTACTGCCCGACGACGTGGCGCGGCTGGTGGGATTTCGGGACGGGGGCGCTGGGTGATATGGGTTGTCATATTCTCGATCCGGCTTTCTGGGCCTTGAAACTTGGCGCACCAGCGCGTGTGGAAGCGGCCACGACGCATTACAGGCCGGAGGTGGCGTCCGAGACCTACCCGCGGGCGTCGATCGTACGGTATGAGTTTCCCGCGCGCGAGGACATGCCACCGGTCAAGTTAACCTGGTACGACGGCCGCCTGTTGCCCCCGAGACCCAAAGCACGGCTCGCACGGCGCAGTCGGTTTGCGAATTTTCCCCGAAACGAAGAAGAGTCCCTACAACAGTCCTCCCCAAACGTTGCCTCGCGTTCGAGTCGTCTCCGGCGTGCACGAGCGAGATTGGGTCCGGGCCTGCAAGGACGGTAAGCCCGCCAGCTCGACCTTCGATTACGGCGGTCCGCTGACAGAGATGGTTTTGCTTGGCGTGCTGGCCATGCGGCTGAAGGATACACCTTTGGAGTGGGATTCCGAGAACATGAAAGTGACCAATTGTGACGAGGCCGACAACTACGTCAACCCGGCCTTTCGCAACGGCTGGACACTGTGATGATCCACGCTTTGCAATTTCCGATTTACGACTGAGTGAGGAAGCACAATGAAAACAAGACAAATATCAAGACGACAATTTCTGGGCGGCGCCGCAGCGGTCGCGGCATTTACCGTGGTTCCGCGTCACGTTCTCGGCGGTACAGGCGGAACGCCTCCGAGCGAGAAGCTCAACGTGGCCAGTATCGGCGTGGCCGGGATGGGGGCGAGCGACGTCCGCCAGATGACCGGCGAGAACATCGTGGCGCTGTGCGACGTGGATTGGCACCACGCCGCCGATACGTTCAAGCGGCATCCCAACGTCAAGAAATACAAGGACTTCCGCAAGATGCTGGACGCCGAAGACAAGAACCTCGACGCGGTGACGGTCTCGACGCCGGACAACATCCACGCCGTGGCTGCGATGGCCGCCATCAAAAGGGGCAAGCACGTCTATTGCCAGAAGCCGCTGTGCCACGACATCTTCGAGGTTCGTCAGCTTACCAAGGCGGCCCGCGAGCACAAGGTGATGACGCAGATGGGCATTCAGCTCCATGCCGAGGAGTGCGTCAGACTGGTGGCGGAGATGATCAAGTCCGGGATGATCGGCAAGGTTCGCAAGGTGGACATCTGGAGCGGCAAGAACTGGGGCGGCGGCTACCGGCCCACGGAGTCGGAGCCTGTGCCCGAGACGCTCGATTGGAACCTGTGGCTCGGCCCGGCCCCGTGGCGGCCCTACAATCACATCTACCTGCCCGCCAACTGGCGAAAGTGGTGGGACTTCGGAACGGGCACGTTAGGCGACATGGGCTGTCACATCATCGACCCGGTCTTCTGGGCGCTCGATTTAGGCTACCCCACGAGCGTCGAAGCCCATCCCAACAAATTCACCAAGGAAGGCTATCCGACGGCGACGACCGTCCACTGGGAATTCCCCGCCCGGGGGGATTTGCCGCCGGTGACGGTGACCTGGAACGACGGCGACAGACGGCCGAAACGGCCCGCAGAGCTCGAGGCGGGGCGAAAGCTGCCCAGTCAGGGCGGATTGTACTATGGCGAGAAGGGTACGATCATGGCTCCCCACGGCGGCACTCCGATGCTCATACCGTACTCGAAGATGAGGGAGGCCAAAATGCCAGAGCCGTTCCTGGGCAGAGGAGTCAATCACTACCAGGACTGGATCAAGGCGTGCAAAGGCGGCCCAAAACCGCTGGCCAACTTCGACTACGCCGGTCCGTTGAGCGAGACCATCCTGTTGGGCAACGTGGCGGCTCTGGCGGCTGAGAAAATTCTCTGGGACGGCCCGAACCTGAGGGCGACCAACGTGCCCGAAGCCAACGAGCACCTCAAACGCAACTATCGTGCCGGCTGGCAACTGTAATCGCAATATATTATTCCAACTTCAAACAACGTCTTAATAGTAGGAGAAAAGATTATGAACAAGTGGACGAAACTGACCGTGGCAGTGCTGGCGCTTGCAGTGGGCGTGTGTTGCCTGCCCCAAACGCTAATGGCGGATAGCTGGAAAGACTGGAAGTTGGGCGCGCAGGCGTACAGCTTCAATCGCTTCACGTTCTTCGAGGCGGTGGACAAGACCAAGGCGTGCGGCATGGAGTACATCGAGGTCTTTCCGGGCCAGACGCTCAGCAAGGACCACTCCAACGTCAAGACCGATCACAACATGGCCGAAGCGGACCGCAAGATCATGCTTCAAAAGCTCAAAGACGCCGGCGTCAAACTGACGAACTACGGCGTGGTCGGCCTGCCCAACAACGAGGCGGAATGTCGCAAAGTCTTTGATTTCGCCAAGGAAATGGGGATTCAAACCATCGTTGCGGAGCCGCCGGAAGACGCCATCGGCATGATCGACAAGCTCTGCCAGGAGTACAAGATCAACGTGGCGATCCACAACCATCCGAGACCTTCCCACTATTGGAATCCGGATACCGTCCTGAAGGTTTGCAAGGGCCGCAGCCATCGGATCGGATCGTGCTCCGACACGGGCCACTGGATGCGTTCGGGGATAGACCCGCTCGAAGCCATTAAGAAGCTCGGAGCCGAGCACCGCATCATCAGCCTTCATTTCAAAGACCTCAACGAGTTCGGCAACCGTTCGGCGCACGACGTCCCCTGGGGAACAGGCATGGGCCAGTCCAAAGCCATTCTCACCGAACTGGCGCGCCAGGGCTTCAAGGGAAGCTTCTCCGCCGAGTACGAATACAACTGGCTCAATTCCGTACCCGAGATCACGAAGTGCGCCGAGTTCTTCAAGAAAACCGCCGCCGATTTGAGCGACATCCCGTACAAACCTGTTTTCAAGAAAGACCTCTCGAACGCGATTCGAGGGCGCGACGCCTGGGCCTTCAACGACCAGGGTCTCCTCGGGCCTACCCCGGCGGGACACGGTGACCTCTGGACGAAAGAGCGCTACGGCGACTTCACACTCCAATTGGACTTCAAGGTTCCTCCGAAAGGCAATAGCGGCGTCTTCATCCGCGGTGCCGACTTGAGCGACTGGATCAACACGACGATTGAAATCCAGATTCACGCCACGACGGACGGGGCACCGCACGGGCAGTGCGGCGCCGTCTACGACTGCCTCTCACCCTCGAAAGACGCGACGAAGAAACCGGGCGAGTGGAACCACTACATCATCACGTGCCTGGACAACAAGATTTACGTCAACCTCAACGGTGAAGATATTATCGACATGGACCTGAACAAATGGACCGAGCCTCATAAGAATCCCGGCCCACCTTACGGCGCTGGGGACCGAAACAAGTTCAGCCATGCCTACAAAGACATGGCGCGTGAGGGCCACATCGGCTTGCAGTATCACGGCAATCCTGTTTGGTTCAGGAACGTCGAAATCAAATCCTTTGACTAAGATCGAGGTACGCACAAATGAGAAACGTTACTGATAAACGTATCATCATGGCGCTCGTCTTCAGTTTGGCTCTTGCGTTTCTGGCGGGCTATGGCCCGACGGCGCTTGCGGGTAACTCGGATTCCTCCGACGGGTGGGTTTCACTGTTTAACGGCAAGGATCTGACCGGCTGGGATGGCGACCCGCGACTCTGGTCGGTGAAGGACGGCGTGATTCACGGCGAAACGACGCCCGAGAATCCCGCTCACGGCAACACGTTTCTCGTCTGGCGCGGCGGTGAGCTCAAAGACTTCGAGCTGAAGATCAAGTTCCGCCTCCTGAGCGGCAACTCCGGCATCCAGTACCGTAGTAAAGAGATCAGCAAATGGGTCATTGGCGGCTACCAGGCCGAAGTGATCAATAATCCCGAGATGGTCGGATTTCTCTACCATGAACGGGGACGAGGCTGGTTGGTCAACGTCGGTGATTTCATGGTCATCGACAAAAACGGCAAGAAGAAAGTCATCGGCAACGTTTCCGATGCGAATGAGCTTATCAAAGATGGCTTCTACAAGGCAAAGGACTGGAACGAATACCGTATCGTCGCACGGGGCAACCATCTGATCCATTATCTCAACGGTTACGAGACGATGGAGCTGATCGACAACGATCGTGTGACTAACCCATCCGATCCGAAAGATCTCCGCGGCGCTGCCCGGCAAGGGCTTCTGGCGCTGCAGCTTCACGCCGGTGATCCGATGGTTGTAGAGTTCAAGGATATTCGCCTTCGAGAGATCAAGCCCAGATACGGCGACGCCGTGTTGCTGTTCAACGGACGGAATCTTGACGGCTGGAAGTTCCAGGGCAACGCGCAGAAGAGCAAGTGGGTGGTCGGCAAGGCGAAAGTCTCGCCGACTAATCCCAAGCAGTTGGTGGCCGAGAAAGGGCGGGGCGAGATGATCAACCTGCCCGCCGCGCACGGCGATAGCGTGGATATCTACTCCAACGCGAAATTCGGCGATTGCCGGATCGAAGTCCAGCTCATGGTGCCCCAGGAGTCCAACTCCGGCGTGTACGTGATGGGCGAGTATGAGATCCAGGTGCTGGATAGCTGGGGCCGGCAGAAGATGGGGCCCGGCGATATGGGCGCCATTTACGGCGCTTCGCCCCCTGCCGTCAACGCGTGTCTGAGGCCGGGCCAGTGGCAGAAGTATATCATCGAGTGGCAGGCTCCAAGGTTCGACGCGAGCGGCCGCAAGACGGCTAACGCGGAGTTCCTCAAGGTTGAGCTTAACGGCAAGGAGCTTCACAAGGACCTCGAGATGCCTCAGCAAACGCCCGGCGGCGTGGCCGGCAAAGAGGCCCCGACCGGTCCGCTGATGTTCCAGGGCAACCACGGGCCTGTGGCCTATCGCAATATTATCGTAGAACCTTTGGCGAAGTAGCTGCAATTGCGTGCGCCGGGTCTGTTCAACGCCTTTTCGGCCCGGCGCCAAACGTCCCCGGGGACTGCGGTTGCGGATTCCGCCCGAGCAAAAAACGTCAGGCGCGCCCTTGACACCAGCGTGGTCGGCAGTTATATTGCATGACCGTAGAACCGGAAACGAAACTTTTACCTTTTTGGAGTTGATAAGAGGACCATGAACGATCAAACAACTGGTAGAGAAATGGACAGACGTAGTTTTCTGCGTTCCACCGCGGCGGCGGGTGCGGGTTTGGCGTTTTCGCCGTTGATTCTGGCACAGGCCGGCGCCGCGAAAGCGGATGACATCAACGTGGCTCTGTTAGGCTGCGGTGCCGAGGGCCAGGTCCTGATGGATTCGTGTCTGAAGATCCCCGGCATCCGTTTCAAGGCTGTTTGCGACATCTGGACGAAATATAATCAGAGGCGCGTCTCGCGCATGCTGAAGGCGTATCGTCACGAGCACAACACGTACGTGGACTACCAGGACATGTTAGCCAACGAAAAGGACCTGGACGCGGTGATCATCGACACGCAGGACTTCTGGCACTCGAAACATACGGTCGCCTGTCTTAACGCCGGGCTGAACGTCTATTGCGAGAAGGAGATGTCCAACACGCTCGAAGGCGCCAAGAAGATGGTCGAGGCGGCCAAAAAGACCGGCAAGCTCCTCCAGATCGGCCACCAGCGACGAAGCAATCCGAGGTATCGGCATTGCCACGACCAGCTGATCGATGGAGCGAAATTGTTGGGCGAGATCACTTGCATCAACGGTCAGTGGAACCGAAGCAAGGCGGCCTGCGAAGACTTGGGTTTCCCCAAGAACGCCCCCATCCCGCAGGCGGAGCTCGAGAAGTACGGATATAAGTCGATGCATCAATTCAGAAACTGGCGCTGGTATAAAGGACTCGGTGGCGGCCCGATTGTGGACTTAGGCTCGCATCAGATTGACATCTACGGTTGGTTCCTCGGTGCCAATCCGAAAGCCGTGATGGCCAGCGGAGGTATTGACTACTGGAAAGGCCATGACTGGTATGACAACGTCATGGTGATCTACGAGTATCCGGTAGGAGATCGGACCGTCAGAGCATATTACCAGACCATCACGACCAACAGCTACAACGGCTATTACGAAGTCTTCATGGGCGATGAAGGTTCGTTGGAGATCTCGGAAGCGGGCGGACGCGGCACGGTGTATCGCGAGGCCTCGGTCCCGGCGGATTCGTGGGAAAAGTGGGTCAAGATGGGCTTTATCAAGGCTCCGGTCGAGCCCGAAGCGGAGAAGCCCGCCGGCGAAGCGGTTCTGGACGTGCGCGAGTCGCCGAAGCCGCCGAGCTACGAAATCCCGGTCACGATGGAAGGCAAGCCGTACCACCAGCCTCACCTGGAGAATTTCTTCGATGCCGTTCGCGGCAAGGCCAAGCTTAATTGCCCCGCCGAGATCGGATACGAGACGGCCGTGACCGTGCTGAAGGTCAATGAGGCGGTCGAGGCCGCCAGGAAGCTGGAGTTCAAGCCCAGCGACTTCGTGGTGTAGGGCGGCGTCCAAAAATGATGGTTCTCGGGGAGAATACCGGTGCATCGCAAGAAAAGGATTGAGCGTACCTTGAAAAAGGAATGGGTATTTGTAGCAAGTATTCTTTGCGTGATGACATGGTGTCTTGTCGCTGGGGCCGCTCAAGGCGAGCAGAAGCTCCTGGGCGACGAGAGTGACGGCAGCCGGGCGCAGCCGCTTCACCGCATCCCATTATACGCCGAGCCGAGCGAAGAGGGCGACGAACCCATCAAGATCGACCCGAACGTCAATCCTGAGGAAGAGGTGGTCTTGCCTTTTTCGACTCGCCGGACGTGTGGCGTGTGTCACAGTTACGGGATCGTCAGCAAAGGCTGGCATTTCAACGAGATGGACCCGAACGTGGATCCGGGCCGGCCGGGCCAGCCGTGGCTCTACGTGGACGCTCGCACGGGCACGCAAATCCCGCTTTCCTATCGTTCCTGGCCCGGGACCTACAAGCCCGCCCAGTTCGGCTTGAGCGACCGGAGGTTCACCGAAATCTTCGGCCGGCAAATGCCGGGCGGCGGACCCGGCGAGACCTCCAACCCGGACGAGGTCATGCGCGAATATGTTTCCGGCAAGCTGGAGATCAATTGCCTCTGTTGTCACAACGCGGGCCCGCAGCAGGACCAGGGCAGTCCGTCCGGATACGCCGTGCAGGTCAGCCGCGGGAATTTCCGCTGGGCCGCTGCCGCCTCCTCCGGCTTGGCGACGGTCTCTGGTTCCGCCAATGACATGGACCCCATGTACGATCCCTTCGATCCGTTCGCGGTCGAAACGGCCCAGGGTGGGAGGACGAAACCGCCGACGATCACTTACCACAAGGACATCTTCGATCAGGACAACAACGTGTTCTTCGATATCGTCAGGCGAGCGCCCTCCAAACGGTGCTATTTCTGCCATTCAAACCTCTATATCGGTGATAAGGATAAGGGGGCTGAGAAGTGGGTGAGCGACGAGGATATTCATTTGAAGGCGGGCCTGACCTGCGTGGATTGTCATCGCAGCGGGGTCGAGCACCAGACGATCCGCGGGTACGTCGGCGAAGAAGAGGTTTCGAGCAACCCGATGGCTGCTGTTTCCTCATGTGAAGGGTGCCATCTTGGGGGCAAGTCCTCCGGCGATCCCGTCGCCGGGCGCTTCGGCGCTCCGGTGCCCAAGCACATCGGCCTGCCGGCCGTGCACTTCGAGAAGCTCACCTGTACCGCGTGTCACGCCGGTCCCTGGCCGACGACGCAGACGCATATCACCAAAACATCGATGGCCCATCGTCTCGGGACGCCCAACGTTAATAAATCTCTGGAGATGCTTCCGCACATTTCCTCACCTGTTTTCGCGTTACAGCCCGACGGCAAAATCGGGCCGAACAAGCTCGTCTGGCCGGCGTTCTGGGGCGTTCTCAAAGATGAGCAGGTCGAACCGATACCTTTCGATACCGTCACCAAGGTCATTGGTGAGTTGTACTCCAAAGAAGAACTTCCGGCCACGGGCGACTGGCCCGATCTGACGGCGGATCATATTGTCAAGGGCCTGACCTCGCTTACTTCGGCCGGTTCCCTGGAAGGCAAGCCCGTTTACGTCGGTGGCGGCAAGCTCTACAGCCTCGACGATTCGGGACAACTCAGCGAGGAAGTGGGCCACCTGGCGGCCCGCCCCTATTTGTGGCCCCTCGGGCATGACGTCAGACCCGCCGCTCAGTCTCTCGGCGTCCGTTATTGCACCGATTGTCACGGCACGAACGCGCCGTTCTTCTTCGGCGACGTCACCATCGATACGCCCGTCGTCTCGGACCGCACGACGGAGAAGATGGTCGATTTCCAGAACATCTCCCCGGTGTACGCCTGGGCGTTCGCTTTTTCGTTTGTGTTCCGCCCGTGGATGAAGCTGGTTGTTTTGGGTTCGTGCGCCGTTTTGGCGTTCGTGTTGTTGTTATACGGTCTCAAGGCCCTGACCTCGGTCGCGAAGGTTCTGGCCGGCAAATGATTGGCTCCTGTTAAGTGCATGTGAGTGGTATGGCTGGAACGATCTCGCCGCAGAAACGAAGCCTCGTAGACATTTTCCGAATATTGGTCTACGCGGTGGCGGTGTTTTCCTTTGTGGTATTGGCGCTGACGGGCTTCTACCCGGTCCTTATCCGGGGCGAGCACATCTCGGGTTATCTCGTAATGCTGCACGCGACGTTTGCCCCGGTCTTCGCGGTCTGCCTGGCGGTTCTGGCGGTCATGTGGGCGAATCGATGCCGTTTCGCGCCTGGCGACTGGCCCGCGTTTGATCGTTTCGTCCGGCGCGTCACCTCGGCCGAAGGCGCCGAAGCGCCCAGGAAGCGACCCGGCCTTTGGCAGAAGATCACCTTCTGGCTCGTCGTTTTTCTCGCCTTGCCGTTGGCTCTGTCGATCATCCTGAGCATGTATCATCTGGTCGGAACACATTGGCAGGAGCTTCTTCTCAAGGTGCATCGTTACACCGCCTACGTCTTTGCGCTGGCGGCCGTCGTGCACACGGCCCTGCTGGCCCGAATGCAAACGAGGAGCTGATATCCCGATTTGCGGTTCTTTCATAGATTTGTCGGGCGCGGCGCGCGACGGCGCGTTCGCGACCTTTCGGGCAGCCTGATGCTGACTACAGCCTCATCCTCGCGATGAGGCTTTCGATATATATGCTCTTCTTAGGCACACGGGGACTCCCGCCGGGGAGCCGGAAAGGAGAAAGAGCCGATGGAGAAGGTAAATGTCGCTGTGGTCGGCCTTGGTTTTGGCGCCGAGTTCATTCCCATTTATCAAAAGCACCCCAATGCCGAATGTTACGCCATTTGTCAGCGGAACGAGGCACACCTCAATGAAATCGGCGACCAGTTTGGCATCGAGAGGCGTTT
>JARRQQ010000118.1:10730-13450 GCA_037381725.1 Sedimentisphaerales bacterium | reverse complement strand
GTTGGACGCTATCCATGTTGTCTCCCCGATTGCCGATCATGCCTGGATGTCACTGGAGTCGCTAAAGGCGGGCAAGCATACGGCCTGCACGGTTCCGATGGCGACGACCGTCGAGGACTGTCTCGCTCTCACCGAGGCCAGAGAAAAATCCGGCAAGGTCTACATGATGATGGAAACGGCTGTGTATACCCGTGAGTTCCTTTATGCGA
Organism: Sedimentisphaerales bacterium; assembly: GCA_037381725.1. GTDB lineage: Bacteria > Planctomycetota > Phycisphaerae > Sedimentisphaerales > Anaerobacaceae > JAFGTG01. The sequence goes on along the minus strand of JARRQQ010000118.1, from coordinate 13,241 downwards.
AGGAACTTGTCGAGTCGGGCAAGCTCGGCAAGATACAATTCTTGCGAGGTTCGCACCAGCAAAATATGGGGTTACCTGGCTGGCCGGAATATTGGTACGGTTTTCCCCCGATGCACTATGCGACTCACGCCGTCAGTCCCTTGCTGTGCCTTGCGGGCCAACGCGCCGAATCGGTCGTTTGTCATGGCTCGGGCCAGATCAACGAGGAGTACGCAAAGAAATACAATGCGCCCTTTGCGGTTGAGACCGCTCTTGTCAAACTTGCCGAATCCGACCTTGCCTGCGAAGTGACGCGTTCCCTTTTTGACACCATCCGACAATATAGGGAAAGCTTTGACGTATATGGTACGAAGCTCTCATTCGAATGGGAACAAACCGCAGGTGAAGGGCCGGTGGTCTATTCGGGCTACGAAGACGCTGAGCGAATTGAGGTTCCCAACTACGGCCATCTGCTGCCCGAGGAAATTGCCCCATTCACGGGACATGGCGTGTACGATGAGGAGCACGAGCATACTTCTTTCATTCAGGGCAGCGGTCACGGCGGCTCGCATCCTCACTTAACGCACGAGTTCGTTCGCGCGATTATCGAAGGAAAGGAATCGGCGGTCGATGCGAAAACCGCGGCGAACTGGACGATGACGGGAATCTGCGCCCACGAGTCCGCGATGAACGATGGTCAAAGAACCCAGATTCCGAGGACGGATTAGCCGTTTTGCACAGTGGACAAATTTCCCGTGACAGGTCAAAAAAACTGGTTGTTTGCGGGTCCGATGGGTATACTGATGGGGGCAAAATCCGGCGAGGTGCCGGCGAAACATATTCGAGGTCATCTAGTTTAGGAGAGAAAATCATGAGTAATGGAGCACTGCCGAGTTACTTGAGTATGGCCAAGCCGAACCCGGTGGCGAACAGGACATCGTGGTACAAGAGTACGGCGCCGGCCTACGCAGGCATCTTCCTGTGGGTTGTCTTCTACATGGGCATCGCCAATTTCCTGCCCGATGCCGGCTTGGGGCTGAGTCTTTTGGCCCTGGTCATCGCAGCCCTGATCTGCCACTTCCTGTTCTACCTGGTTCCGGGTATGTTTGGCATGAAGACCGGCTACCCTCTTTACGTGGTCGGGTCTTCGACCTACGGGACGGCGGGGGGATTTATCATGCCGGGCCTGTTGATGGGGTTGCTGCAGTTTGGCTGGTTCGGTGTGAATATCGCGGTATCCACCGACTTCATTCTTCAGGCGTTCGGCAAGGGGCCCGCCGTGGATCCTGCGAGTGGGGAGTTCGCGGGCAGCGCGGCCTTCACCATCGTGGCGATCATTTGGGCGGCTCTGGCGGTGTTTGTGGCGCTGCGCGGGATTCAGTACGTAGGGAAAGTCTCTACGTTCCTGCCCGTTGTCCCGCTCATTATGATTCTGTACGTGTTCTTCGCCAACGTCGGAAACGCCGGCAAGTACACGCCGGCTGAAGGAGGCAACGCGACGATCGGCTTTATGGGCTTGATCGCGATGGTCGTCGGCTTCTTCGCTACCGCCGGCGCCGCGGGCGTGGACTTCGGGATGGGCAACCGCGATAAGAAGGACATTCAGCTCGGCGGCTTGGTCGGCATCGCCCTGGCGATCGTCGTGGCCGGGGGATTACCGCTGATTGCCGCCGCCGGTGCTCACGGAGCCAACCCGGAACTGCAAGGCTATACGTTCGACGTCATCATCGGCCAGCAGGCCGGGGCCAAGTTAATGTTTGCGTTGTTCGCCATAGCGAGTTTTGCCCCGGCGTGTTTCTGCACGTTTATCGCCGGCAACAGTATTGGCACGATGTTCCCCACGGTTAACAAGACCATCATGGTCGTCATCGGCGGCATTGTTTCGGTCATTATTGCCGTGATGGGCTGGGCGTTTAATTTGGGCGGCGTCTTCGGACTTATCGGCGCCTCTTTTGGTCCGATCTGCGGCTCGATGGCGGCGGACTATCTACTGAATGGCTTCAAGTGGGCCGGGCCGAGGAAGGGTATTAACTGGGCCGGGTACATTGCCTGGGCGGTCGGGTTTGTCGTGGCCATTCTTCCGAACCCCATGATCGTCAATCTTACGGGCAGGCCGTTCGCATTTATCACACCGGCGCCGGTGATCGCTTTTGTAATTGGCTTTGTTTTGTACGCGGTTCTGGCGAAGGCGGGCCTGGAGCCTGCGACAGTTGAAATGCCTGCTGGCGTCACCGAGCCGGTCGCCCAGCCGGGTGAAGGTCCGGCCGCACCGCAAGGCTCCGCAGCCGAAGGCGCACTTGACGGAGTCGAACCCGCGAAATAGCGGCAACACGAACGTCAGGACGGCGAGCAGCTTACACTTCGTCGTAAGACGGTCTCAACACGGGGATTCGGCGGTTCACCGAATCCCTGTTGTTTTTGACAGATACTGGATCGTGCATAAGTGCTTTTGGTAAAGTTGCTTATGCCTGCGGTCGGCCGAGGTGCATTCGCCGAACGTCAGCGGGCGAGGAAAAAATTATACTTTTGGGC
>JARRQQ010000118.1:0-10597 GCA_037381725.1 Sedimentisphaerales bacterium | reverse complement strand
GGAAAAAATTATACTTTTGGGCGGCTTGACAACGTCCTATTTGTAGGGTAAGATCGTGTTTTTGCCGTGACCGGCTGGGCTTGCCCCAGTATCTTGATGTGTCAAGTCCGGCGATTATGAGCTTCGTCGGTTTTATGGGATGACTAATTTTAGAGGTATGAAGAGCAATGATGAAGAAAAATGCTGCATCGATCGTTGGAGTGAGCGTGTGTGGGCTGTTGGCGCTGTCGTTGATTCTTGTTTCGTCGTGTAAGAAAGCTCCTGAGGAGCAAGGCCAGCAGAGTACGCCGCAGCCGGCCGCGAGCCAGGCGAAAGCCGAAACCCCCGCGCCGAGCACTGTTCAGTCCGCCGCCGAGAAGCCGGAAGCTCCGGCAGCACCAGAGGAGAAAGGCGCTCCTGAGACGATGGGCGTAGCTGAAACGCCGAAGGAAAGTCCAGCTACCGCCGCAGCCGCCGGCAAGGAAGGTTGGGTGCCGATTAACATCGAGCTGCCCAAGCCGATGTTCGTGGGCACGCCCCAGGACACGAGGGTGGAAAATCTTGAAAAGCCGCTGGGCAAGCCTCGCCCGCCGTTTCTGGCTCCTCCCGGGACGGTTAACCTCGCCGCAGGCAAGCCCGTCACCAGCAGTGATGAAGAGCCCATTATCGGCGAGCTCGAGATGATCACCGACGGCGACAAGGAAGCGGCCGATGGCAGCTACGTGGAGCTGGGGCCGATGCTTCAGTACGTCACGATCGACCTCGAAAAGGAGTGCAACATCTACGCCATTGTCGTTTGGCATTATCACAAGCAAGCCCGCGTCTATTTCGACGTTGTCGTGCAGGTGGCCGACGATAAGGACTTCATCAAGAACGTCAAGACCGTGTTCAACAACGATATCGACAATTCTTCGGGCCAGGGCGTCGGCAAAGACATGCACTACATGGAGACGAACGAGGGCAAGCTGATCGACGTTCTGTCTCAGGGCGACGTCAAGGGACGTTACGTCCGCCTCTACAGCAACACCAACACCAGCAACGATTTGAACCACTACATCGAGGTGGAGGTCTACGGCAAGCCGGTAAACTGAGATGGCCAAAAAATGTTGCGTCCTCATTCTGGCCGCGACAGTTGTTGCCCTCGCCCTGCGTTTGCCGCGGCTGGGGCAGCGGCCTATGCACGGTGACGAGGCGGTCCACGCCGACAAGTTCGGCAAGTTGCTGGAAGAGGGCGTCTACGTTTACGACCCGAACGAATACCACGGCCCGACGCTCAACTACCTGACGTTGATCCCAGCGCGGCTCGCCGGCGCCAGGAACCTGACTCAAGTCACGGAATTCACACTCCGGATTGTCCCCGTCTTTTTTGGCGTATGCCTGGTCTTGCTCCTCTTGCCAATAGCTTCAGGTCTGGGCAGAGGCGCCACGGTTTATGCTGCTGTTCTGACTGCCATCTCGCCGGCGATGGTTTTCTACAGTCGCTATTACATCCAGGAGATGCTCCTGGTCTGTTTCACTTTCGGCGCCATCGTGTCCGGCTACCGCTATGCCCGAAACAAGGACTTTGTCTGGGCGCTACTGACCGGCGCGTTCCTCGGGCTTATGTACGCCACCAAAGAGACGTGCATCATTGCCTTTGGCGCGATGTTTCTGGCCTTGGTGCTTACCTTCGTAGTGCAACGCCGGATGCGCACTCTTGTGCGTGCCGTGAGGCCTTCGCATTTCATCGGCGGGCTCGCCGTCGGCGCGGCGATCTCGGCCCTGTTCTACTCGTCGTTCCTGTCCAATCCCGCCGGAATCCTGGATTCGATTCGCACGTATGCAACCTATTTCGACCGTGCCGGTCAGCACAGCCTCCACATTCATCCGTGGTTTTACTATCTCGAAATGCTCGTCTACTTCAGGTATGGCGGCGGGCCGTTCTGGACGGAATCGCCGATCGTTTTGTTGGCGCTGGTTGGCTTCGTCGCAGCTATGACAAAGCGAGGCGTGTCTTTTGCCGACGTTCCGTTTGTGCGTTTCCTTGCCTTCTACACGCTCATTTTGACGGTCTTCTACTCGGCCATTCCGTACAAGACGCCGTGGTGCATGCTGGGCTTTCTGCACGGCATGATCTTGCTGGCCGGCGTCGGCGCCGTTGTCCTGGTGAGGCTCGTGCCGAACGTTCTGCCTCGTTTGATAGTCCTCTTTTTGCTGTTCGAGGCGTCCGTTTTCCTGGCGTGGGAGGCGTACCTGACCTCTTACAAGTATTACGCCGACAGTCGTAATCCCTATGTTTATGCTCACCCAACGACGGAGATCTTCACAGTCGTCGACAAGATCAAGGAGTACACAAGCGTTGACCCGGAAGGCTACGATACGCGCATCGACGTCATCTGTCCGGGGAAAGACTATTGGCCTCTGCCCTGGTATCTGCGCGCGTTCAGAAGAGTAAGCTGGTCGGACCACGTCATAAAGGACCAGGATCCCGCGCCGCTGATTATTGTCTCCCCCGCGGTCGAAGGGGCGCTGACCGAGAAGCTTTACAACCGTCCGAAGCGCCAGATGTACCTGTACATGTTTGATAAGCCTTACTACGTATGGTTGCGGCCGGGGGTCAAACTGCTCGGCTTCGTGAGGAAGGACTTGTGGGACCGCCTTCAACGCCGGCAGGCGGAAGAGGATCAAACACGGACGGAGGGTGCGAAATGACAAAGAAGCCACAAGAGCCTTGCTTTGTCCGGCCCGATTCGGGTTCGATCTCCGGCATGAAGCGTTTTTCGCATGAGGCCATGGCGACCACTTTCGAGCTTATCATCATTCACGACGATGAGCGTTACGCCCGGCAAGCCGCCACCGCCGCGTTTGAAGAGGTGGACCGACTTGAGGGCCAGTTGAGCCGATTCATCGAAAACAGCGACATCTCCAGGATCAATAACCTTCCCGTGGACCGCCCATTGGTCCTTGGCTTGGACGCTTTCGAGTGCCTTCGGATGAGCGTGAAGATGTATGCCGAGACGAATGGGGCTTTCGACGTGACGATCGGCTCGCTTCTGAAGTGTTGGCGCGACGAGGACGGCGATCCGCGCACGCCATCGGGCGAGGAGTTAAACTTTGCCCGCCTGCACACAGGCTCCAACCTTCTGCAATTGGACGAACGAGAGCACACGGTTCGGCTGGCGGCCAGTCCCGTACTGGTCGATCTCGGCGGCATCGGCAAGGGCTACGCGGTTGACCGCGTGGCGGAGTTGTTGCGCCAGTGGAGCATCGAGACGGTCTTGATCTCCGGCGGCTACAGTTCGGTGCTTGCCCTTGAAGCCCCGTCCGGAACTGACGGTTGGTTCCTGACATTAAGTGACCCCCTCGATCACAGGCGGATATTGGCGCGCCCCCACCTGCGCAACGGAGCGCTTGGGGGCTCGGGAGTGCAGAAGGGCGGGCACATCATCAGCCCGCGCACGGGCCGGCCGGTTCAGGGCAAACGCGCCGCCTGGTCGGCTGCACCCGATGCCACGACAGCCGATGCGCTTTCGACCGCTTTCATGATTATGGAGTCCGAAGAAATCCGTCGGTATTGCTCGTTCCACCCGGATCGGAAAGCTATGGTCATGCTGTTGGAGAAGGACGAAACGACACAGAAGGATAAGATTCTGCACTTCGGTTCCTGGCGCCAAGACGAGCTGGGCGAATGACCTCGCGTCCATTGCCTGGGCGAGAGTCTTTCATTCCTTCGACATCATCCGTCGAATGGTCCACAACTCCGACAGAACGCTCCACGAGCTGCGCGTGGGCGAAAGACGGCTGTCGAGGTCGCAGGTCCAGTTGATCGGGAACTCCTTGATACGATAGCCTTCCTTGCGTGCGCGCATGATGATCTCGATATCGAACGTGAAGCCGTCTATGACGGACTCGTTGTACAGGTGTCGAGCGACCTCGCCTTTGTAGATCTTGAAGCCGCATTGCGTGTCACTAAGCTCGGCGGGGGCCTTGATCTGGTGGATCACGAACCAGTGAAAGATCCTCGAGCAAATGCGTCGATACAGGCTCTGCGCCTGCTCGATGTGGCAGCCGGAAGTCTTGCGCGATCCATGCGCGATGTCGCACGTGTCTTTCTTGAGCAGGTCCAGGCCGCGCAAAGTGTCCTCGTAGGGTACACAACAGCCGCTATCGACGAACATGACGTACTCGCTCGTAGAATGCAGGATTCCGATGCGGACGGCGTGCCCTTTGCCCCGATGCGCCTCATAGCGCAGGACGTGGCGTTGGATACTCGGCGGAATCTCGACGCTCTTTGCGGCCTCGGAGGTACTATCCCGGCTACCGTCGTCCACCACGATGATTTCGCCCTTGAACTGCTGACTTTCCAGGAAGTTCGCCGCCGCCACCACGTCGCGCGCAATCTTCTTGCTCTCCTCGAACGCCGGTATAACAATTGATAAATCCATCAACTATGGGCAATTAGCATATAGGTCACGTTCGCCGGCATGGCACTTTTCTTGTTATTGTGCGAACCAGCCTTGTGCAGAGTTTACGGATGCGAAGGCAAAATGCAAGCGGCTTTTTCAGTTCGTGTTTGGCAACCATCGGAAGGCGGCGGTATCAGACGAGATCGGCGGAATTATCGGGTATCCAGCCGTCGCTGTTGTCGGAAAGTCTGATATGAAACCACCCGGAGCGGCGTTCGAGCAGATCGAACTCCGTCCCGGCGTGCAGCGGGTCCTTGAAGCTCTCCGCGTAGTTCGGCCCGTCACCCTGGCGGGCCATAACCTCAGTGGCGGTTATCACTCCGGAGATTCGGTGCGACCGGGCCCGGGTCTCCAGGACGACCGACGTGAGAAAGCAGATCGTTAGGAGGCCACAAATCACCGTCGCGACGACCCAGGATGGGGTTTTTCCGAACCAGATCATTGCCGTCAGCCCGAGGCACACGATCGCGAAGCAGATGCACATTAGAAGGAATTTCGTCTTGAGAGAGAAATCGTAGTGCCAAAAGAACAGCGTTTGAAGTACGCGTTTTTCCGTCTTCACCGCGACTTTGTCGACTCGTTTGCTGCGCGCGAAGGCGAGATTCTTCTGGATGTTGGCGTCGGATTTGTCGAGCGCTTCGGCCCGGCGGTAGTTAAGAATAGCCCGGCCGACGTCCTCCTTGAGGAAATAGGCGTTGCCCAGGTTGTAGTAGAGCTTCGGATTTCTTACTCCGCCCTCATTGATGATCTTTTCATAATTCAGTATGGCCTTATCATAGAGTCTTTCGGCCTGATTCGGGTCGTTGGTAGTCGAGTTCGCCTGTCGAAAGGCCTGGTTGGCCTGGTCGAAGAGCGAATAGGTTTGCTCCTTCGACAGTGCGGCTTCCACCGTTGTCTCCAGGCACAAGACGAACAAACAGGCCGACTGTACCGTCCGGCTATCTGAGCGTCATTTGTGGCGGTTCTGATTGCCTCGTAACAGTCGCCGGGTGTGAGGGAGCCGGCCGTCTTGTCGAAGCGGTCGCCGATATATTGCTTCATAATTGACACGAGCAACTCGTTCTGCCTTTTCGCGTCGGCGGAGGTGACTTTTTTTAACTGTCCAACGGCTTTGCCGCAAGCTTGGCGTCGTCGCCTGGCGGCCACCTTTTCCGGGCTTGTGTGCGTGCTCAGCTTAATCACCAGGCTCGACACCAGCCCAAGCAGCGGAACGGCCCAAAGAACGGCGTAGCCGGGATGAGCCACCGCCGCTGCGGGCGAGAAGCTCATGTCCTTCAAAGCGCCGAGGTCGTCATAGTTGGCGGACAGCCCTTTCTTGATGGCCTCGACTTCTCTATTGACCGGTATGAAATCGGCGCCCTCCAGATCGGCGCTCGTCAGTACTTTCGTCTGCGCCACGTCGAGCTTGATAGGTTCCGTCCGGGTTATCACGTACTTGCCTTGAGCGACGTCGAAAGAAGCGAGTGGGATAGGCGGTATCCGGGTGACTTTGTCGTTGTTTGCCCGTATCGTTTGTGTAAAGACCTTATACCCGTCTCCAAATGTCGGCGATGCTTTTTGAGAGGGAATTTTGAAGTTCTCCGCCAGCTCGGGCACTTGTTCGAGATCAGGCCAGCGGACCGGCTTGAGGTATTTGCCGCCGCCTACCTTGATCGTCAGGGTGATCGGGTCGCCGACGTTGACTTTGGTCGGCGTCGCGGACGCTGAAATCGTGTATTGTCCGATCAGACCGTAGAATTCGGCCGGCTTGCCCTCGTCAGGTACAGGCAGGACCTCCAGACTGAGCGGCTCGGAATTCACTATGAAGCGTTTGTACTGGGTTTGCCCGCCGAAGAAGCTATCGAAAGGGTCTCGCGAGCGAACGCGCCCGACCGCGACGGCGGCGGATACTGACGACGCAGGCATTGCGATCCGCCCGGGATGCTTCGGCATCAGGACCTTTCTGAAGGTCACCAGGATCGAATCCTTGTTGTTATGCTCGACGCGATACTGGCTGACGAGGACCGTCGTTGTCGGATTCAAGCGGTAGAGTTTCGCTTGCGGGTCCGAGACGTCGGGATCCTCGATCTCGAAGGCGTCGTTCTCTAAGGCCGGTATGTTGAATTGGAAGTTACCGATTTCTGCCGAGGTCGAGACATAGAACTTCACCGTCAAGATAATCGGCTGGCCGACGTAGCATTGCTGCTCGGACAGCGTAACGTCAAGGTCCAATTGATCCGTCGTACCGGGCTTTGAGATATTCACAAGAACCGGATTGGTGTGATACGTCTTCCCGTCGATCTCGACCGCTACCGAGGGTAACTGCGCGGGGCCGGCCCGGTCGGCGGTCAAGGCGTAAGTCATGATCAGGGTCGTCGTTGTGGTGGCTTTGTTGTTGACGATATTGGTTGAGGTTTGCGTTCTGTTTCCCGTGCTTTGAGGGCGATACGCCTGTAGGGGCTGTAAGTCGACCTTGCCGGGTTTGTTGACTCCCTGGATCACAACGTAGTAGCCGAAGCGCTCGCCCGCGTAGATATCTTTGCTCCTGTCCACCTGGGCTGAGACGCGCACCTGACCCGAGGCGCTGACCGCCCCAACGGCCGTTATGGCGAGAACCAGTACGATGTTTCTTACGCTTCGCATCTGCTACCAGTCTTTATCGACTTTTTGCCACCCGGCCCTGTTGAGAGTTTGCCTTTGTTTGCGCTGGCGCTGTTCTCTGTCGAGAATTTCCTGTGCCGTGGCGTCAGGGGCCATCTGTTGTCGCTCTTCCTTTTGCGTTTGCTGTTTCTGTTTGTCGGCCTGATTAGGATCTTGCGGCTGGTTCGGGTCCTGCTTGGACGCCTGTTTCTGCTTTTGGTTCTGCGGTTGATTCGGGTCCTGCTGGGAACCGTGTTGTTGCTGTTTTTGCCGGCCAGCCTGGTTGGGATCTTGCGGCTGGTTCGGGTCTTGTTTTTGCTTGTTGAGCTGGTCGATCAGGTCCTTGATCGTCAGGCGCGCGACCTCGATATTTTTGGCCGCCTTCGTATTCTTTGGCTCGATATCCAGCACACCTCTCCACGAGCTGATCGCCGTTTCCATGTCCTTGATGGCTTTTCGCGGGTCCGAATCTTTTTGTTTGGAGCCTTGTTGAAAATACGTGTTGCCGAGGTTGTACTTGGCCTTCGCGACCAATTCCATGTCCTTGCTCTCAGTGGCGACCTGCCGGTACAAATCCATCGCGTTGCTGAGGTCGTCGAGCCGGTAATAGCTGTTGGCCTTGTCGAATTTCGGCTCCAGGGCTTGAGGCGATTCCACAAGGGCCTGATCGTATTGATTGATGGCCTTGTTGAAATTCCCCTGCGCGTACAGCTTGTTACCCTGCGACGTAGCCTCTCTGAGAGATTCAGCGGAAGCGGCCTGAACCGAAGCCAGAACCAGCACTATCTGTAGAATCGTCTTAAGCTCTCTTGCGTTCACTTATCAAACCCTCACAAACAAGAAGGATCAATCCTAAAGCGACGAATATCTGAAATTTCTCATCGTATTTTAGCATGGTTGTGGATTCAAGCTCGCGTTTTGCGGCTGACGCGATCAGATTGTCGTAGATTTGTCCCAGGTCCAGGGTGGTGCCCGGCCCGACGGACAAGTATTTCCCGCCCTCGGTGACGTAGGCGATATTCCTCAACAGATCGCCGCCCAGCTTGGACCAGACCTCTTCGCCCTTGTATTTCAGGAAGGTCTTTTCACCGTTCGGGCCGGTAATCGGGATGCGCGAGCCTTCGTTTTCGTCGCCCAGCCCGATGGCGATGATTCGTATGCCCTCGGCCGCGGCCTTTTCCGCCGCCTGAACCGGGAAGCTCTCGGCACCTTCGTGCTCTTCGCCGTCCGTGATCAGAATGAGGTCTTTGTACTCGCGGCTCTGCTTGTCGAAGACCTCCTCGGTGGCCTTGCGGATGGCCTTGCGGATCGCATCGCCGATCATCGTGCCCCCTCGGCTTGTGCTCTCTGTGGAGATATCCGCCAGCGCCAATCTGACGAAGGCGTAATCTTGGGTCAGGGGACATTTGACCGTGCTGTTGCCTGCGAACGTCACCAGTGCAATTCGGTCGCCGGCGAGAGTCTCCAGAAGATCGGCGATGGCGATCTTCGAGCGTTCGAGCCGGCTCGGCTTGATATCCTCGGCCAGCATGGACCGGGACGTGTCGAGCAGGATGCAGATGTCACGGCCTTGCCGCCTGATTTTCTGGGCCTGTGGGTTCCATTTCGGCTCGGTCAGGGCCACGACAATGCTGACAAAAGCCGCGAGTAGCAAAAACGCTTTGAACATCTGCCGTTTCAGGCTGACGGTGTTGTTGATCTTCTTGAGCATCTTGCTGTTGGCTAATATCCTCAGCGCTCTGCCTTTTTGCCAAAAGCACCAGAGATACGCAGGAACCAGGACCACCGGTACGGCAAAAAGCAGCCATAATGCTTTGTCATTTCCCAGGTTCATAAACTCACTTGCTCACCTTGACCCACGTGTCATTCCCGCGAACGCGGGAATCCATATCGCTCTCATTTTGTGGATTCCTGTTTTCACAGGAATGACAGCGCACACTCGGTTTTACGGTATCTTTCGAAATACGGTACATCCCGCTAACATCTCCGCGCCCAGGACCAGCAATGCGGCCAACGTCCAGGGTCCGAAACGCTCGGCGAACTGCGTATACTGGATGGACTTGACTTCAGTCTTTTCCAGATTGTCGATTCTCTCGACGATCGTGTGAAGCACCTTTGCGTCGTCCGCTCGGCCGTAGAAGCCGCCCGTGTTTTCCGCGATTGTCTTGAGCAGACCTTCGTCGAGGTTCTGGCCGGTCGGCATCTTAAAGGTACTGCCCAGCATTTGGTACGTCGTGAACGCCTGCCCCGAGCCGATACCGATAGTGTATATCTTGATGCCCCATTTCTTGGCCAGTTTGGCGGCCTCAAGCGGACTGTACTGGCCCGCGTTGTTCATGCCATCGGTCAGCAGGATGATCACCTTGCTTTTGATCTTGAAGCCGCTGTCGTCGCTGCCCGAGATTCCGTTGCCGGCCGCAGCCAGTTGCGCCTTTCGCTGATGGATTTCCTCTTCAGCCTTTCGTAGTCTTGCGGCGGCCAAGGCGATGGCGTCCCCGATGGCCGTGCCGTCCTCGCTACGGATCGCGATGTCGGTTCTCTTCAAAAACTCAGCGAGAACATTGTGGCTGTGCACTAAGGGACATTTCGTGTCGGCGTACCGAGCGAATGTAACCAGGCCGATAAGATCGTTGCTTCTGCCTTTCAAGTCCTTCTTATCACCCTCGATAAAGTCGGTCAGGACTTTCTTGACAACTTCCAAGCGGTTCAGCTTCTGCCCGAAATAGTCCATCTCGGTTTGCATGCTGCCGGAGTGGTCCACGACCGCTTCAATGGCGATGCCTTCGGTGGAGATTTCCGAAAGGACGGTTCCCTTCCTCGGGCGCGCCAGGGCCATGATGAGCAACGCCACGCAGATTAGTCTTGCCACCTTCAGCAACGGCCTGGAGCGAATCCGCCACGACAAAGAGCAGTTTCGCATGTCCGTCAGACTGGGGAACCTGACGGCGGCGGAGCTTTTTTTGCGCAGCATCAGATAGGCCAACGCAGGCACGACCAAAAGCAACACCAATGCCCAGGGCGAGTACAACTGCATTTATGCGCTCCCTACCTCAACGGTTTCTTCGGACCTAGCCATCTCCGTCACATCAACCTTGCGATCGTCGGATTTGGTCTTCTCGATGAAATCCTTCACCAGATCGAACGTTTTCTGGATTTGTTCGGTTGTCGGCTGGTGTTTGGCAAATTTCACTAGGTCGCAGTGTTCCAAGAACTCTCCGAGCCGCTCTTTATCGGAAGCCGCCAGCACGTCGGTACGGGCCAGTTCCGCCAGAAACTCCTCGGTTGTCCTTTCCGGCGCCCTTAGGCTGAAGCGGTGCTCGATGTAATGCCTGAGAATATTGCTGATACGCTCATAGAATTCCTTGATTCTACCGGCCCCTACCAAGTCTTCTTTGACCAGCGCTCGCAACCGTTCGTAGGCAAGCTCGTGGGCCGGCTTGAAAAGCCTGACCAATTTCTCGACTCGCTTGCGCCGCAAGTAGAGCCAGGTACCCGCGCCGCCCGCCAAGGCTACCACGGCGAGCACCCACACCCACCAGAAGGAAGCCTTCTGC
>JARRQQ010000117.1:0-14601 GCA_037381725.1 Sedimentisphaerales bacterium | reverse complement strand
CGCACGAAAACGCGGGGCCTCGGCCAGGGCCATGAGGACGTACCTTTTTGCTTCGGCCGGATCGCTGTCGCGCAACAACCGCCCAAGCCGATAGTTGACCTCGACCGGATCGGGGGGATCGAGCAAAAGCAAACGTTTGTACGATTCGACTGCCTCATCGCTGCGACCAAGTGCTTCTTCGGCGGAGCCTAATTGCCAGTACAGCTTAGCTGGAAGAGGATTGACCTCCATGTACTTGTGCCCGGAATCGACAACCGCCTGCCAATTCTCCTTCTGTGCGGCCATCTCCATCAGTCGCCCGTAAGCAGAGGCCGCCTCGGAAGACAGCGTCGCCAGCTTCTCCAGAACCTCTTGTTCCTGGTCGGTCTCCCCGAGTTGGCGATGTGTCTCGGCCAGGAGCCAATAAGCGTTGTCCTCCCCGGTGTATTGCGGATAGAGTGAGATCAGTTTTTCGAGCGGGCCTTTCGCCTCTTCCCACCGGCGGTTCGCCATCAGAGCTTTCGCATACAAGGTCAAAACCCGGAAGTTATTGGGATGGTCCTTCAGGAAAGCCTCCAGAGCCTGCCTGTCGGTCGGATCGAGCTGCCCCTTATCCGGCTGCTCCCAATCCGCTTTCGGCGCCAGGTCGAGGGCACGTTGGCGGGCGAAAGCCTCGAAGTCCTTCTCCAGCTTCTTCATCGGCGCCGCGTGTCGGGCGATGGCCGCGTTGATTTCTTCGCCCTTGGCCAGGTCGGCCAGAATTGCCTTGAGGGAGTCGATGCTGTATTGCTTGACGAGAAACTCGACCACGAGCGATGACTCATAGTAGGCGAATTGAAGGTGCGTCCCGCTGGGCGGGTCCAGAAATGCGCCGCTGAGCTTGCTGATCGGCGTCAGCTCGCCGCCCAGAATCATGCGGCGATACTCCGGCGTCATCTGCTGGCCCCAGGTCGGGTTCCGCTGGGATTCTTCGTAGACGGAAATGCCTTCGCTGAGCCAGCGAGGCATCTTGTTCTGCGTCAGGTTCAGTGTCACCACGTGACAGAACTCGTGCCACAGCAGGGAGTGCCAGTTCGTCGGTCTTTCGACCTTCGGGCTGTTGGCGGTGATGACGTCGCCAAAGCACACGCCGAGGAAGCCGTCGCCACCGGGAAGACCGAACGTCCGAACGGCAAAATCCTGCTGATTGTCAAACATCTCCACCGTGACCACGTGATCCAGTTCCAAACCGTACTTTTGGCATAGTTCCGACTTGGCCTGTCCGAGGAGCTTTGCAACTTTGTCTCCGTAGACGGCGGCCTCCAGCGGGCTCATCCGTACGACGAAACCGTCGGCGCGCAGCGTTTTGAACTTGGACAGGTGATCGTGCAGGTTGACGAGATTGTAGGCCGTGACGTTGTAGGCGTCCTGACCGTGGACATCGTCAGCGAGCGCCCAGCCCTCGTTCTCGGCGCCGAGACGGAGTAAGTCCTGAGCCAACTGAATCTTCGCCGGCGCGTACTTCGGATCGAACTTGAGCGCCCGACGCTGATACGCCGCTCCTTCGGCGAAGCGGTACTTCTGAGACAGCTTTCTGCCAATCAGGTAATCTACCTCGGGATTGGTCGTCCAGTATTTCAGGGCGTTGGCGCGGTGTTCATTGGCGGCGGGCAGATCATTGGCCATATAATCCAGGATGACCCGGTAAGCCCATGCCTGGGGGTGCCACGGGTTGACCGCAAAGACCTGATCGAGAAGCTTGGCAGCACTGTCATAATCCTCACAGTCGATCTGGTGTTCGGCCATGAGTATCAGCGATGGCGCGTGCCTGGGATTGACGTGAAGAGCGGCGTCGAGCGATTGTATCATTGCCCGGCGGTCGCTCGCATAGAACGCCCTGGCCAGCCCGCAGTGGACGTCCGGGTCCGTGCCGAACCGCTCCAGGGCTTTGCGATATTGATCGGCGGCGAGCTCGTAATCCTGCTTGTCCAATGCCAGCTCCCCGGCCGCCAGATAAGCGTCGAGACAGTTCGGATCGCTTCGGATGGCACGGCTGAAGAACTCATCGAGGATGAGCTTGGCGTCGTAGTTAAGACGGAGCAGCGATTGGCCCAGCGCCACGAAGTCGGGCGGAGTCATGTATCGGATATCGCGATTGCCGCCGATTCTGACCATCCGCCTGAGCATTTCGCCGGCCCGACTGTCCCGGCCGCCCCGCAGATACGCCTTGTAGGCCAGCTCCAACAGCGGAAGACTCACGGGATAGTTGAAGAGGATGGAGTCCATGTCGTCGGCCGCCTGGCTGTACCGGCCCATCGCCATCTCGGATTCGATCTTGAGGACCCGCCATCGGGCCGAATAGGCGTTGTTGTTGATGGCTTCCTGCGCCGACTGCAAACATTCGGCGTACCGGCCGGTCTTGAATTGCTTGGCGGCGGCCTCAATCTCTACGGCGAAAACCGGTGGAGCGACCCCTCCTGCTGTAATCACCCAGACCGCTATCACCAGGAGTGTGCGGCGGAGCCGACGGTCCCCCCACTGACTAACCTTGTTGCTCTTGCTCGATTTGACGTCCATCCAAATCTCTGATCGCAAATCAAGGTGCCTTGAACTTGCCTGCCTCCACATGTAGGGCTAAGCACGGCGGCGGTTCCAACATCTTTAACGTTTATACACGTATAGACGTTCGATGCAACTGCGATTATTTCGGAGTTTTTGTGAGAATTTTCCTCATTCGGCTGATAAGATGCGCCAAATATGTAGTGTCCTTGCTGATTACCCCTCACTTGACGGGTGTTGTTAAACACATGGAGGCCAGACATGACCAAACGCGAACGAGACCTTCTCACTATGATTTTGACCGTCCTTTCCCTCAGTTCATTGGGACTGGCGGCTGATTTGCCGGCGGACTGGGCCGCGGACTGGTCGGACCCGCGGCTTCAGTTGCGCCCCCTCCAGATCGTGCACGGCGTCCCGGCTCAACAGGCCAATCCCCGTGGAATACAGGTGTTTAAGGAACTGGGATTGGGCGGAATCGTGTGCAACGTGGACTTCAAGGACTATATGGTCTCCGAAGCTAATTGGCCAGACGCTATCCGAATCTGCTTGATGAAAAGGCGATTCGATGCTTCGTGGAAGTCACGCATCAGGCGTATTGGAATCGGCTGAAGGATTATTTCGGCACGACGATCAAGGCGTTCTTCACAGACGAGCCTTCGCTCATGGCCGTGAACATCGGCGAGCTGCCCGGCGACGTCAAGGCCAGAGTGCCGGTCGCCGATCCGTTGGACCCCAACATGAAGCCTCTACCGTCCGTGCCGTGGGTCCGGGATTTGCCTCAGCTTTATCGCAAGCGCTACGGGCAGGACATTATGAAGGTCAGAAGGAGTCTTTTCGAGGGCAATGAGGAAGCGGACCGGCGCGTCCGGCGACAATTCTGGGAACTGATTTCCGACCTGATCGCCCAGCGGTATTTCGGGCAAATCCGCCAATGGACCAAAACGCACGGCGTCGCCTCGTCAGGCCATACGTTGTGGGAAGAAACGCCGCTCCATCAGGTTCCGCTGGAAGGAAACGCTCTCAAGTCCCTCGAACAAATGGACATCCCGGGACTGGATATGCTCTCATCCGATCCACAGGCGGTCCTCTACAGCGGCTGGCTGACGGCGACCCTGCCCGCCTCGGCGGCGATCTTCAACGGCGGCAGGAAAGTGATGACCGAAGTGAGCGACTTTTCGCAAAAGATGGCCGGGAAGGGACCGGTTTCGACAACAGATATGATGGCGACCGCGGCCTGGCAAGCCGCCCTGGGTGTGACGGAGTTCACGTTGTATTACGGCTACCGCCAGCGGGAAAAAGAGGCGTACAAGCAATACTGTGACTGTGTGGGCCGCCTTAATGCCATCCTGCGAGAAGCTCGACTCGTGCCCGACGTGCTGCTGTACTATCCTATTCATGACCTCTGGGCGGAATATCTGCCTGTTGCGCAGAAGCTCACCCTGGATACCCAGTCCGAGAGAATGCAACGGATCGTCGGCTCCTTCTTGAAACTGGGGCAGCGGATGGTGAGGAAGCAGATTTCATTTGCCGTCGCAGATTACGAGCTGCTTGCCAAAGCCGAGGTGCGCGATAAGGCGATGTGGATCGCCGGGCGGCGATTCGAGGCGCTCGTATTGCCCGCGCTGGTCGAGCTGCCAGCCCCGGCGGCAGAGGTCGTCGAGCGGTTCAAAGCATCTGGCGGCAGAGTTCTGCTCGACCAGGAACCCGGACGGGACATTGATTATGACCTGCTCAGTGCCCTTTACGCCAACGGCCGATTGGCTTCACCGAACGAGCGGATCGTTGTCGGGCGATTCTCTCGACAAGGCCGGCCCATTCTGGTCGTCGTCAACGTCGGCGCCGAGCCGTACAACGGAAAGATCTCGGCAAAGGCCGGCGCCCAATGGCTGATTGCCCACCCAGAGAGCGGGAACGTCGAACGTGTTGCGACGGAAAGCTCAGGATGGCTGCCCGTCTCTCTCCCGTCCCACGGAGCCATGTTGCTCATCCGTGAGAACTGACCGCGCCCGTCGAGCCTCGATTATCGTCCCGAGCTGAATACCACGTCGAAAGGCATCATCATGATGACGCCTTCCCGGCGCATCAAGTCGACGCGCTGGAGGGCTTGATAGAGCGCCCGGGCACGTTGCGGCTCGGTCTTTCGAAGCAGATCGAGCATGGGCTTGACCGTCGGCTCGGCGATCATCAGGGCCTTCGCATCGGGCAGATTCAGGTCCGGCGCCGATTCACCTTCCCCCGACATATCTTCCATCAGCATCGTGAAGAAGTCTTTGGGTCGCGGAATGATCCGGACCTCGTAGTTCTCGATGGACGCTTTGGACGCCGCGAAGTCGATAGCCGCCTTGAGCCCGCCGATGTGATCGACCAGCCCCAATTCCAGGGCCTGTTTGCCCGTGTAAACGCGCCCGCCGGCCATCTGGTCGATGGGCTTGTTCAGCCGGTCGCCTCGCGCCTTCGCCACGTGGCCCTTGAAGACCTCGTAGACCGACTTCATGTAGTCGCCAAGCAGCTTGCGCTGTGAGTCGCTGAATGGCCGGGAGCCGTCGAACAGGTCCGAGTTGGCTCCGCGTTTATAGCCGACCCAGTTGATGCCCAGCTTGTCCCACATGCCGGCGGTGACGAGTTTGCCGCCCACGACGCCGATAGAGGCGGTAATCGTCGCCTCGTCCGCGAAGATGCCGTCGGCGGCGCACGTGACGTAGTAACCTCCGCTGGCGGCGACGTCGCCCATCGAGACGATAAGCGGCTTGCGGGCCTGGACTTGCCGCGAGGCGTTCAGGATAACCTCGCTGGCCTCAGCCGAGCCGCCCGGCGAGTCGATGCGCATCACAACCGCCTTGACGGTGTCATCTTTGGCCGCGGTCTCAAGGGCCTTGCGGATGTCTCCGCTGAAGGCGGCGCCGCTCTGGCCGAATAGCGTGGGCTGACTGTAGCCGGGCAGAATGACGCCCTCCACGTAGATGAGAGCGATTGTTTCCTTTTGCGACTTCTTCGGCGGTTTGAGCATGTCGGCCAGAACCGTGAAAAACGCGAACGGATTGCTCAGATCGACCTGCATGGCCTGTTTCGCCCCGTACCGATTGTCGATCTTCGCCTGCGGCCCAAAATCGGTCCGGAGCTGAGTCAGAAACTCCTCTTGCGTCTGGATCGAGTCGATCAGTCCTTTCGCCAGCGCCTGGTCGGCCAGGTAAGGCCCCTGGTCGATGAGCTGCTTGACCTCGGAGCTGCTCTTGCCGCGCGATTTGGCGATCATGTCCACGAGAGCCGTGTACATGCCGTCCAGCAGCCAGTTGAGGTTCTCCTCGGCCGGCTTGCTCGGACCCGTGCGAGTCAGCATCTCGGCGGCGGACTTGTAATCGCCCATGTGCATGTAGTCCGCCTCCACGCCGATCTTGTCGAGCAGCGTCTTGACATAGAGAGACTCGCCATAGAGGCCCATCAGCCAAAGCGAGGACTCCGGCTCCATGCTCACCCGGCTGCCCGCACACAGCAGAGCGTATGAAAGCGTATCCAGTGTCCCCGTGTGGACGTAGACCTTCTTGTCCGCCGCCTTGACGCGGTCGATCGCTGCACGCAGTTCCTGGATCTGCCCGAAGCCGATGCTCATCTGATTGAAAGTCAAAACGACGGCTTTGACCTGGTCATCGTCGGCCGCCTTGTCGATCCGGCTGACCAGGCTCTTGAGCGATGGGACCTCCCCGGCGGCCAGGCCGAACGGATCGACCACGGGCGATTCGCTCACCACGCCGCTCAGATGGAAATGGGCGATGACCGGTGCGGGCGCCACCTGCTCTTGCCCCGTTGCGGAGGTCTGCCCCACCGACACGGCTGGCACGGCCCCCAAAACGAGCACCAGTACCACGATGATCCACGATAACTTCCTTGCTAAGCGTCTCATACTCGTTCTCCTTTCGGATCCATAAGTCTCACATCTTTCCATAAACGTGTACATAGAATAATCTCGACCAGTCTCTGGTACAAGACATTCCTAAAACAGTAGCGTTCAGATTATTGTGATGCGGACGGTATTTTGTTATGCTGAACTGTGGAAGTGAAGTAATACCCGGCTATGAAGGGGGAACCTATGTTGAAGAACGCGGCAACCGTTTTGTCTCTGGCGTTTCTGGGTATTGGCGTTTGCTCTGCGCAGACGCCCAGGCAAATCGTCGAAGAATCCGGGGTTCGTGGAGGGTTTGTCGTTCACCTCGGCTGCGGAGACGGCGCGCACACCGCCGAGCTGCGCGCCAACGAACGCTATCTCGTGCAAGGCTTGGATACGAATCCCGACAACGTGGACCGTGCCCGCCGGCGGATCGAGGCCCAAGGCCTCTACGGCGTCGTCTCGGTGGACACGTTCGACGGCGTCCATCTGCCCTACATCGACAATCTCGTGAATTTGCTGGTCGCCGAGGATTTGGGCGGCGTGCCGATGGACGAGGTCACGCGGGTGCTTTGTCCCCGGGGCGTCGCGTACGTTCGACGGGCGGGCGCGTGGTCCAAAATTGTCAAGCCCTGGCCTGAGGACATCGACGAGTGGACCCATTACATGCACGGTCCGGACAATAATGCCGTGGCGCGCGATACGGTGATCGATTCGCCTCGCCGCATGCAATGGAACGGCGGCCCGAAATGGACGAGATCGCATGAAAAGATGTCGAGCATGAACGCGATGGTCTCGGCCGGCGGGCGCATCTTCTACGTGATGGACGAAGCACCGAGCACCTCCGTTCAGCTTCCTCCCGAATGGAAGCTCGTCGCGCGCGACGCCTTCAACGGTGTGATTCTCTGGAAACGCGACATCCCGTTGTGGGAGCCTCACCTGTGGCCGCTCAAGGCCGGCCCCGCGACGATTCCTCGCCGCCTGGTCGCCGTCGGCGATAAGGTCTACGTGACGCTGGGCCTGACGGAGCCTGTCACGGCACTGGACGCGGCCTCGGGCGTGACGGTCAAGACGGATGAAGGAACGATAGGGACCGAGGAGATTCTTGTCTCGGACGGGGTACTCTATGTCCGTGTGAATGAGGATTTCACGCCCGACGTCTTCAAGCCGGAAAATGAGCACTGCTGGACGGAGTCGGCCAGGGCCATGGGCAAGATCGGCGTCTGGACACCGAGCGAAAGGCAGCACGTCGCAGCCATTGACGCGAATTCGGGCCGCGAGTTGTGGCGCGTGGATTCGCCCATTGCCCGCCTGACGCAAACGGTCGATCCCGACAGTGTCTAATTCCACACGGGTCAGCCTCACGTCTGTCTCGACCGCAATACAGGCGATCAGCGGTGGGAACAAGAAAGCACGTTCACGTTCACCTCGCTAACGACCCGCAATCCGCCGACGATAGTCTCCTACGACGACGTGCTACTCTGTTCGCGTAATAATAAGATCGCCGCGTATTCCAGAAAGACCGGCCAATTGCTGTGGCAATCCAATCATCCGCGTTCCGGCCACGTTTCGCCGGGCGACGTCCTGGTGATTAACGACCTGGTGTGGTCGGCCGGGGTGGGAGCCGGCAAATTCATCGGCAAAGATATTCGTACCGGCCAGGTCAAAGCCGAGTTCATCCCGCCCAAGATGACCTGGTTCCATCCGCGCTGCTACCGCTCGAAAGGCACTGTAAACTACCTTCTGGCCTCGCGGACCGGTATCGAAGTCGTTGACGTGGCCACCGAGAACGTCGATATCAATCACTGGACCCGGGGCGCGTGCCTGTACGGCATCATGCCGGCTAACGGCCTGATCTACTAAGGTCCTCATTCCTGCGACTGACTCATTGAAACCAAGACGTCGAGCTTCAACGCGCTCGCCCCGGCGGCGCGCAGCCCCGAACGCGAAGCCCCAGATTCCGAGCGTCTCGAAAAAGGCCCGGCGTACAACCAAATCGACAATCGAAAATCCCAACTCGAAAATCCCGATGGTTGGCCTATGTATCGTCATGACCGCCAACGAAGTGGGAGCACGGCGATATCCATTCCGACGAATCTTCGACGACTCTGGACAAAGGACGCTAACGCTCAACTCACGAGCCTGGTTTCGGTCGGTGGGATGGTCGTGACCGTCACGCCTCAGACGTATACGGTCCACGCGCTTGATGCGAACAACAGCGAGCAGCTCTGGACGTACACCTGTGGCGGGCGCGTCGATTCACCGCCGACACTCTCCGGTGGCAGAGTCTACTTCGGTTCACACGATGGATACGTCTATTGCCTCCGCGCCAGTGACGGCAGCCTCGTGTGGAGGTTCCTGGCGGCGACGAATGAGCGACGTTTGGTTTCGTACGGCAGGGTCGAGTCGGTCTGGCCCGTCCACGGCAGCGTTTTAGTGATGAACGACGCCGTGTACTGCGTGGCCGGGCGGTCCGCCTTCCTCGATGGCGGGCTTCGCTTCTACAAGCTCAACGCCGGGACCGGCCGGCCGCTCGCTCTCGATAAAATCGACGACAAAGTCCCCGATACCGGCCAGAATATCCAGAAGCTCCAGGCCGGGTGGTGCGGGCTGACCATGCCCGTCGCCAATCCCGATATCCTCTCCAGCGACGGCAAGCACATCTACATGCGGAGCCAGTCCTTCGACCTGGACGGCAACCGGACCCGCATTGCGCCCGACCTGGACGTCCAGCACCAGGACCGCAAGGGCGCCCATCTTTTCAGCCCCGTCGGGTTGCTCGACGACAACTGGCATCATCGCAGCTACTGGTTGTACGGCGTCACGAGTGTCTACGGCTGGCACGTGTGGTTCGAGGCGGCAAAGTATGCCCCTTCGGGCCGGATTTTGTCCTTCGATGAAAGCACGGTCTACGGCTTCGCCCGCAAGCCGAACTTTCTGGCCCAGGCGCCCACCGTTGAATACGAACTATACAAAGCGGACAAGAAGCCGGCTTCCGACGGGGTGGACCGGGTGAACAAGAACGCCGCCGAGCACACCGCCAGAGAAAGGAACCAGACACAATGGCTCAGCCGGGGCGAGCTATATACGCCCAAGCAGTTGACGGCGTTGAACTACTATTGGATCAAACC
Organism: Sedimentisphaerales bacterium; assembly: GCA_037381725.1. Classification (GTDB taxonomy): domain Bacteria; phylum Planctomycetota; class Phycisphaerae; order Sedimentisphaerales; family Anaerobacaceae; genus JAFGTG01. The sequence goes on along the minus strand of JARRQQ010000117.1, from coordinate 5,073 downwards.
CGATCTTCCGATTCAGGTCCGGGCGATGGTGCTCACGAAGGACGTTCTATTCGTCGCCGGGCCACCCGATGTGATTGACGAGGTCAATCTTTGGCACCGTCCAGACGACGCGACGCTCAAACGGGAGCTGGTCGAGCAAACGCAAGCTTGGCGAGGGCATCGCGGCGGCTCGCTCTGGGCCGTGTCCACGAAAGACGGCAGCCGCCTGGCGTCCATTGATCTTGAGGCCCCGCCCGTCTTCGACGGCATGATCGCCGCCGGAGGCAAGCTCTTCCTCTCGCTGATGGACGGCCGGGTCGTCTGCTTTGCCGGGCGGTAGTCGAGCCGTAGGGGCAACCCCATGTGGTTGCCCGGGGCTGGCACACGGGCCTGCCCCCTACCTTTTCGCCGTTGACGACACCGAAGCCGTCGGTTATTGTGTGGTTGAAAAGTTGATAAGGAGTCCTGGGATCACCCATCATGAACGGAAGCATTGATTTTGACATCGCCATTATCGGCGGCGGGATCGTCGGGCTGGCGTCCGCCTACAAAATAACGCTGAACCATCCAGACGTTCGCATCGCCGTCCTGGAAAAGGAAGAGGAGTTAGCCACACACCAGACGGGCCACAACTCCGGTGTGATTCACTCGGGCATCTACTATGCGCCCGGCTCCACCAAAGCCCGGACCTGCATCGACGGGCGCAAACAGCTTGTCGCCTTCGCCAAGAAATACCGAATCCCCCACAAGATTTGCGGCAAAATCATCGTCGCGACCCGCCCGAAGGAATTGACGAATCTCGAGCTGATCCTTCAAAACGGCCTGGATAGCGAGATCGAGGGCATCGAAGAGATCGAACCCAAGCAGATTCAGCAGATCGAACCTTCCTGTGAGGGCATCGCGGGCATTCACGTCCCATGCACGGGCATCATCGATTTCAAAAAAGTCGCGGATAAGCTAGCCGAGCTGGTCGTGACGACGGGTCACAACAACAAGATTCTGGTCTCGCACGAAGTGACCGCGCTCGACAAGCACGATTTCTATACCCGGGTCGTCACGAACCAGGACTCCTTCAACGCCAAACACGTCATAAACTGTGCCGGCCTTCAGTGCGACAGAATCGCAAGAATGGACAGCGTCGCACCGAAGATGAAGATTGTCCCCTTCCGGGGCGACTACTACGAGCTGACCGAAGAGGCGCAGGAGAAGGTCAAGGCCCTGATCTACCCAGTGCCCGACCCGGCTTTGCCGTTCCTCGGCGTCCATTTCACGCGCACTGTCGATGGCATGGTCGAATGCGGTCCGACCGCGGTCTTCTCCTTCAAGCGAGAAGGCTACGGCAAGCATGACTTCGAGTGGACCGACACTCGCGACGCACTGCTGTATCCGGCTTTGTGGAAGATGTTTCTCAGATATTGGAGATACGGGCTCGGTGAATATGCCCGCTCTCTCTCGAAGACGATGTTCCTCCGGCAGCTCCGCAGGCTGATCCCGTCGCTTGAGGCCGACGACATCGCTCCCGGCAAGGCGGGCGTGCGGGCACAGGCGATCAAGCCGAACGGCGAGCCGCTGGATGATTTCAGAATCGAAAGAAAAGGCAATTCCATCCACGTCCTGAACGCCCCGTCGCCGGCGGCCACCGCGTCCCTGGCGATCGGCGACCATATCAGCCGGCTTGCGGCGGATTATTTCAAGCTGCCGAGCAGCCCGAAGGAGGAAAATCGAATCAAGAGCGCCAAGCGCAAGAAACGAAAGTCAGCGAGCGCTCCAAGGGTCAAGAACTAGGCTTTGTCAACTCCCGCCCCGTGCGTGAGAGTATTGGAAGATGGTCGATCTGGAGAGCAAAGAGTACGTGGTCATCGTGCAGTGCCACATCGTCAAGGAGCGCTGCCCCGGCTACAATTGCGAGAAAGCGTTCCACGAGCGCACCGGAGGTTTTGCCGTGTACCCTACGGACAGGGCCTACCGCACGCTCACTCTGACGTGCGGCGGCTGCTGCGGCCGGGCGCTCCACCGGAAACTAAGCAACCTGACCCGCCGAATCAAAAAACAGGAAGGTATCGACAAAGATCGTATCGTCGTGCAATTGTCCTCGTGCATTACCAAAGACAACTTCCACGCGCCGCCCTGCCCGCATCTGAATTATCTCAAAAGCCTCATTGCCAGGCTCGGGCTGGACGTCCGCGAGGACACCCACATCGACGAGAAATCCGAGAAACGCCGGAAAGCCGGTTTGTACGATACAAATAAGGATACCTAATGAGAATCCATTGCTTGGTGCTGGGATTTTTACGTAGGTGGTCACAAGTTGTGATCACTTATACCAACGAAACCCGGAGTGGCATGAATGGCCAAGAACACACATTCAATCATACCTAGGACGCCGCTACATGCCTTACGCTTTCACCGAACAAGGCGTTGCGATGCTTTCTAGTGTTCTTAGGAGCAAACGAGCTGTTGAAGTGAACATCGCCATTATGCGCACGTTCGTCAAGCTACGTGAAATACTGGCCAGCAACGCAGCGCTTCGTCGAAAAATCGAGGCAATGGAACGTCAATATGATGAGCAGTTCAAACTGGTTTTCGATGTGTTGTCCGAGATGATAACGCCGACTCATGAATCAAAATCGCAGATCGGCTATCTGACTGAAGAGAAGGGGCATAGACAAGGTAGCCCCAGGAGTCAGAAGAAGAACTAACACGAGATGAAAGGAATCGAAAACAAACAGGCTCCGCAGAAGGTTAGGTATTCGTTCTTGAAGATCCTGACCGGTTCGGATTTGTCCCGGCGGCGCTTGCCTTTTATGGCCATTGAAAGTCTCCGCCCGGGGCCGGTGGTCTGGCTGACCGGCTGCATTCACGGCGACGAGGTGACCGGGATCGTGACCATTCAGGAGGTGTTCAAGAGCTTACGGAAACAGCCGCTCCTGAACGGCTCGCTCTACGCCTTCCCGCTGATGAATCCCATCGGTTTTGAGACCGCCAGCCGGAATATCACATTGAGTAAGGAGGACCTGAATCGGTCCTTTCCTGGGGATAAGAACGGGTCCGTTGCCGAGCGCATCGCCGACAAGATATTCTCCACGATTCGCGAAACAGAGCCAACCCTGGTACTGGACCTGCACAATGACTGGATGAAGTCGATTCCCTACGCCCTTGTCGATCCGAATCCCGGAGGCGCCCACAAGCAGGCTTATGAATACACAAAGAGGATCGCTGAAAAATCGGGATTCCTGGTGGTCCTGGAGACAGAGGACGTCAGAAGATCGTTATCGTACAGTCTGCTCGAGCACGACGTTCCCTCCCTGACTATCGAACTGGGCGAATCGTACGTCGTGAACGAAAGGAATGTCGAGTACGGCGTCAAATCCATCATGGAGATTCTGGCGTATCTGGAGATGGTGGACAAGCCGGCTGAGCCATTTACCTTCAAGACGAACCAGGCCGTAATCGCCAAGACGTTGAAGCTTTCGTCGCTGCCGGTTAGCTCGGCCAGCGGCATCGTCCGCTTCTTGACCGAGCCGGGTGCCGTCGTCAAACAGGGCCAGGCCGTCGCCAAAATCTACAACGCCTTCGGGAAGTTGCAGGGTACGCTGCTCTGCCGAAACGACGGCGTTGTTCTGGGGCACTCGGATTTTTCTGTCGCCTTCCCCGGTGCGCCGGTGATGGCCTTTGGGATATTCTGAAATGAGCAAATCCAAGACAAAAGGTTTATTCGCCGCTAAAGACGAGCGAGACGTTCCCTGCAGTCACGTGATCCGCGTGGCGTTCGAGTCGGCGGCGGATATGGAGTTCGATTATCTCGTCCCGGACGCGATCTGGCCGATTCAGGCCGGACAGCGCGTCGAGGCACCCTTTGGGAAGGCGGACAAGCTGGAGAAGGGCTTTTGCGTGGAAGCCGACGTTCCACCCGAGCGGGCGTTCGGAAGCGAGGACCGGGGCATTCGGCTCAAGAGGATCGAACGTGCGGTCAGCGAGGCACCGCTGCTGGACGTGAACCTGATGGAGTTGGCCAAGTGGATCAGCGACTACTACGTCTGCCCGCTCGGCCAGGTCCTGGCGGCTATGGTGCCCGCTGCGGTCAAGAGAAAGATCGGCCTCAAGACCCAGCGGTGTGTTCACCTGACCATCAAAGAGGCCGATATTGATAAGACGCTCGCCGATCTCAAGGGCGACAAGCAGAAGCGGATTATCACCCGCCTTCGCGACGAAAAGGCCTTCGATTCGGATTCTGCCGCGGATCTGCAGGAGATTCTCAAAGCCGTCCGATGCACGGCCGCACCGATGAAGCGATTGGCCGAAAGCCAAATCGTCGCTATCACCGAAAAAACGATACTGCAATCCCTGCCCGCCATTCCGCCGGGCATGGGAATGCATGCGGAGCCGCACGTGATTCTCAACGAGGACCAGAAGAAAGCGCTTGACTCCATCCTCGCTCGGATGGAATCGGGCCAGTTCGGCGTCACGCTGCTTTACGGCGTCACCGACAGCGGCAAGACTGAGCTGTATATGCGGGCCATCCAGGCGGTTTTGCGCAAGGGAAAGAGTGCCATCGTACTGCTTCCCGAGATCGCCCTGACCGCCCAGACCGTCCAGCGATTCAACGCGCGGTTCGCCCGAGTCGCCGTGATGCACTCGGGCCTGAGCGCTGCACAACGCAACGTACAATGGCAGAAAATCAAATCGGGCGAAGCGGACGTGGTCATCGGCGCCCGCTCGGCGGTCTTCGCCCCGGTGGCGAACCTCGGCCTGATCGTTGTTGATGAGGAGCACGAGTCCAGCTACAAGCAGGACACGGCCCCGCGCTATAACGGCCGGGACGTGGCGATCAAGCGGGCGCAGCTCGCCGACGCGCATTGCATTTTGGGCAGTGCTACGCCGTCGCTGGAGATGCTCGCCAACTGCCAGAGCAAAACGCACTTCCACCTCGTTCGCCTGCCCAAACGGGTCATGGACCTGCCGATGCCCCAGATGCGGCTCGTCGATATGACGCAGACGTCCATCTCACACAAGAGTATCAACCTGATGAGCGAGCCGTTGGCGGCACACTTGCGCCTGACCTTGGAGAAGAGGGAGCAAGCTATCTTCCTTCTG
>JARRQQ010000116.1:0-11200 GCA_037381725.1 Sedimentisphaerales bacterium | reverse complement strand
GAACGACTGGTCCTACACGGCCTGGGAAACGGGCAACGATATCGGCAGCTACGGGCTGAACGGCTGGATGCTGAATATTCAGGCGTCTCGCCAGTCCGGCAACCGGACAAATGGCTGGGGCCGCACGCCCGCCGAGTGGCATTGGGGCACGCCGCACCAGAGGCAGGCGAACAATATTCCGGTTTTCCTGGGGGCTTGGTGGGTGGATACCTGGCCGAGAGAGAATGACCAGCCTCCGCAGACCGGGAGCGGGCCCGGCGATACGCCCAACTCGAATGAGATGAACCGCATCTGCGTCAACCGCCACGACGGGTTTGTAAACACCCTTTTCGCGGACTGGTCCGTTCGAAAGGTCGGGCTCAAGGAGCTGTGGACGCTCAAGTGGAGCAAGGGGTACAATATCGCGGGTCCCTGGACCACCGCCGGCGGGGTCACGCCCGACCAGTGGCCCACGTGGATGCAGCATTTCAAGGATTACTAACGGTCTGCTTGCATGAACGTACAACGTCCGCGATAATCGCTGTGAAGCAACTTTGCTCAAGATAGGCTTTTGGACCTGAATGTTATACGAAAAGTATGGAAGGAGCACTATTGTGAACAGACAAAAAGCTTTTACTCTGATTGAGCTTCTCGTGGTAATCGCTATCATAGCCATCCTGCTGGCGATCCTGATGCCTGCTCTCGACCGTGTCAAGGAGCAAGGCAAGCGGGCGGCTTGCCTTAGCAATTTGAAGCAATTGCAGCTTACGTGGACCATGTACGCGGACGAAAACGACGACAAGATCGTCAACGGCGAAGCGTCCGGAAGCGGGAACGGGACGGCAACACTTCCCACAAGCGGTCGACATGCCTATGAACTGTGGTGGGTCGGCGGTGACTGCTCCAGCGGCTACATGGCGGGCGACCAGTTGCCCGAGGAAATGCAGCTCAGGGCCATACGAGCCGGTGCGCTCTATCCTTATTGTAAGAATGTCAAGCTTTACCGATGTCCGACGGGTGTTCGAGGGGAGAACCGGACATACACGATTACCGATGCGATGAATGGCCTCAGAAGAGACGGTACCTACACCGGCAACGTGGGTGCGAGAAATGGGCGAACGGTATTGTGGATCAAGAGGAGAATGGAGATTACCGTTCCCGGCCCGGCACAGAGAATCGTATTCTTAGACGAAGGCCGAATAACACCTGACAGCTATGCTACTCATTACCTCAATGAGCGGTGGTGGGACCCGCCCTTTGTTCGGCATGGTGACGGTACGAACGTCTCTTATGCAGACGGTCACGCCGATTACTGGAAATACGCAGGCTCGAAGACGTTGGAGACGGGCAAGCTCGCTGCTGTGTCCGGCCTTAACGCGAGTTCTTTGCACCAGATGCAGCCTGTAAGCGATGATGACTATCAGGACTTGTACAGAATGCAAAAGGCCGTTTGGGGCAAATTAGGCTATTCACCAAGTCATGCTCCGAGGTATTGAAGCGTATAGAATATAGAACTCAGGGAAGTTAGTTACGCGATCGTGCGTTCATCACGGCGGCCAGGAGGATATGCCTTAGCCTGTCAACACTGAGTCTGTTAAGATAGTCCTCGGTGAAATCCAACTTGAAGCGGCCCCGGAAGTTTCGGATTCGCAGTTTCAATTCGTTTCGGCCCAGGGTGGCAATGGAAGCGGCTTCCGTCTCAAGACAGCTCCTCGTGTTCATCCTCGTTATCCTTGAAAGAAATGGCTACCTACGTCGTTGGATTCACCAGGTTCCTAATCGTCTCGCCGCCGCGTTCGCTTTTGCACAAAACGGGCGGGCCGCTCTGAACTCGTGTATTTACCACCTATTCGCCGAAAAATCTTTTTGTCTCCTCTCGGACCGTCTGATAACGTTCACCCATGAAGGCAGAGAAGCTGCATTATGACCTGCCGGCCGAACTCGTCGCGCAAGAACCGGTGGCAGTTCGGAGCGCTTCCAGGCTGCTCGTGCTGAATCGCTCGGGCGGTGAGATCCTGGACAGTCGATTCGATAAGCTCGGCGACTTCCTCTCGCCCGGCGATTGTCTCGTGCTCAACGATACGAAGGTCATACCCGCCCGTTTCTTCGCCAGGCGAAGCACCGGAGCCAGGCTCGAAGGATTGTTTCTGAACGAGCAGGCCGATGGCACGTGGACCGCGTACCTGAAAGGGACTCGCAAGCTCAAGCCGGGGGATCAGCTTTATCTGAAGGACCGACAAAAGGCTGACTTCTGTGAGGCCGTGTTGCTCGAGAAGCTCGGTCAGGGTAAGTGTCTCCTGAAACTAAGGACCGATATTGGCGCGACTAACACCCTTGAGGCAATCGGTTTTCCCCCATTGCCCCCCTATATCAGACGAGACGACAACGCCGATCGAGCGGCAGCCGATCGTCTGCGCTACCAGACGGTGTACGCACGGCACGCCGGGGCGGTCGCGGCGCCCACCGCTGGGCTGCACTTTACCCAGCCGCTCATCAAGCAACTTGAACAGGCTGGCGTTTGCTTCGCTTTCATCACTCTCCACGTCGGCGCGGGGACCTTCAAGCCGATCACCGCTGAGAATCTCGAAGACCACGAGATTCACGAGGAGCGGTTCGGCCTCAGCAGCGAGAATGCCGCGATCATCAATGAGGCGAAAACCTGCGGCGGCCGAATTATCCCCGTCGGCACGACATCCACCCGTGTACTTGAGACGATTGCCACTAATTCCAAGATCGAAGCGTTGGAGGGTTCCACGAGGTTGTTCATAACGCCGGGCTACACGTTCAAGATGACCGATGCGATGATAACGAACTTCCACTTGCCCAAGTCCACGCTGCTCGCTCTGGTAGCCGCGTTTGCCGGACTGGAGAGTATCCTCACCGCTTACCGCCACGCTGTCGAGAGGCGGTATCGGTTCTACTCCTACGGCGACGCCATGCTGATTATCTGAAAAGAAGAATCGGTGCGTACTACCCTAGAAGGCGAGCGGCGGGCGGGAATCTGAATGAGCTGCGCATGCAAACGACTCTTTCGCGACTCCCATCGAATTCACGTTCTGATCGCGCTCTTATAGTGTTCTGCGGCCTCTTAGCCAGCCGACCACGGCGATCCCGAAGGCGCCGAGCATCAAGCCGCCCGGCAAGGGCACGGGCAGCGCTGCATCCGGGACGACTTCGAACGTGCCAGTGAATAACGCGTAGCCGGTCGTCGTGGACCAGTCCGCTCCCGGATCGTCGGCCACCTCGCTCAGTATTGATAAGAGGTTCGTCTGGGCCCAAGCGTCCGTGTAAAGGTGGTCCCCCGACCTCGCCGTGGCATATGCGAAGTATAAACCTTGCTCGAAGTCTTCGGTGTGGACGGGATTAACGCCCACGCCGCTCATAGTCTCTGCGAATGCTTCATTCGTTCCGTCCAGCCACGTCATGCCACTTGAGTCCATTCGGGCCTTCAAATGGCCCGACAATTGACCGCCGTGGGAGTTTTCGTCCGACCGGACAAGCCACGCAACGGAGTACGTTTGACCGGGCGTGAGACTGTACGTCTTGTTCACGTGCCAGTCGATGATCTGCTGTAAGTTGCCGGTCTGACCCGAGATATCGAATTGGCCTGTCCACGTATCGATCAAGTTGTCGTCGCTGTCGGTTATCCCGAGGCCGGCATGGTAGGAGCCGGAGTCATTCGCCGTCAGGTCCGTAGCCGTGACGAATCCGTAGACGTCGAAGTTGAAAGTGATCTGACCGCTCGGGACCGTTGAGTGAGCGTGAGCGCTATTTTGTCCCAGGGCGGTCAGGAGGCAAAATAGCGTCAATGCGAATGGCACTCGCTGTCTCATTCTGATCGTCTTCCCTTCCAGAGAAACGCCTTTTCGATGAGCGTCTCATCCTTCTTCCTTGCGTTGAGAAGGGCCTCGCGCGCAGGCCCGTCGCTGCAAAGAGTGATACTCATCACGTGACGTAGGTGGAGCGCGGCGTGAATCTGGTCAGGAACGGAAGACACGATGGGATCGCACTACGCCGGCGCACTACCCGACCTCGCCAGCCGGGCTGCTCGTCGTTCGATCCTTTTCTTCTCCGGTTCCGCCCGTATTACCTGCCTCCAACTTCTGTCCCATAACCGCAAAACGCTTGCGGCGTTGCCCAGGAACCGTGGATACGCAATACGGCTGATTGCCTGAATCTCCAAATATTAGGCAATCTTAACACTCTATCTATACCAGATCTTCTAAATTATGTCAAGGGTTTCCATATAGACATCAATTTTTTTCTATTTTCCGAACGGCTTGGGCGGGGAACTACGTCGGGGAAGGACCCGCTTATCCGAACGCTTGGGGGTGAATCCCAGCCAGATTTCCGGAATCTGTCAAGTCTTCCAGCCTTTGGCCGGCGGGCCGGTGTCTTTTTTCGTATAGTTTATGAGAGGAGTGTGGAGCGATTATCCATTGTGACGGGGGGTGAAAGATGAGAGTATTTCGCTTTTTGTGGATGAGGTGGCGCCGGCTATGGTGGCCGGGCGCAAGATCATCCGAGGGCATAGACGTCCGCAAGTGGGCGGAACATATAGAAAGCCTCAACGAGCCGTTGAGAAAACAACGCTGACGGACCAGTGCAATCTGCGCGCCAACGCACGATGCCGGTCGGGAGCGGACATCAATCGACGATATCCAGATCAGCTAAGTAGATGGCGGTAATGGTCTTACCGTCCACGTCTCGCTCGTGGGACGAATACCACGAGACGAGGGCCCGTTTCGGGCCTATCTCGACAAAGCCGGGATAAGAATTGTCACCGCCGCTGGGTAGCTCAGCGAATTCCTGCAATTCGTCTCCCACTAGCCAGCACAGGGAAGTCTTATAACCTCTGTCGCCCGCGTTTTTGCGTCCTCCGACGACGTAGTGATCGCCCCACCGTGTGAGCAGTGGCCCGCCGACGTAGCGGTCGAGGTCTTTGCGTTCCCATTGTGTGTAAGGCGGTTTCGACCGCAACAACTGAGCTCTATCACTGCCTCGCCGGCCAATGGCGATGATAGTGCCATCGGCCTCGAATTGAAACGCCGTCTCGTCTCCGTTGACCTCCTGAAACAGGGTGCGGGTCCGCCAGATCAGGCCGTCGTCACTTTGCAGCATGGCCGACTCGACGATCCGGCCTTCCCCCCGCGGCTCGACGGCGAAATCCTTCTTTCGCCGGCCGCACAGATACGCCTTCCCTCCAAAGGTGTTGGCCCGCCAGATGTAGTGGCCGAACGTTCCCTCAAGCATGGTTGGGCCGTGCCAATTCACGCCATCCTCAGACCAAACGGCGTAGCCTAAGTGCTTATTCAGATCGTAGTTTTCGTGCTTGAGGGGCGTCTCGCCGCTGTACCACGTGCCCGTGTAGACAAAGAGTTTGCCCTTGAAAGCGAGGAAATGCGGATCGCGGGTATCCCGCTTGGCGACGCTGAACCGGTGCACCTGTTTCCACTGATCGGCGTCGGAGTTGGAGAGAATGATGATCGACGAGGTGGGGTGGACCATGTGGCCGTCCGGGCAGCTACGGAACGTCAGGTAGAACTTGCCTTTGAATCGGATTAGGTCCGTGAAGGCATTGTGCTGCCCGTTGTAGAACACGCGGCGGACGTTGCTGACCTTGACGTTGGGCAACCCGCCCGCCTTTGCTGGCACAGGGAACGAAGCCATCAGGAGCACTAGGAGAAGAGCTTTCATATGCTTCCCGCAAACGAGCAGTCTGTGAATTGCTCGCCCTTTCAATTGTCAATAATCAATGTCAGGGAGTCTCAAGCCAACGATTCCTTGCAGAACTGGACGCACTTCTTGACCTCGGTCACGGCGTCCGAACCCTGGGGTATCCGGTACTCAAGCTCGATGTCCCCGGGGAACGTCCAGCCTTCTTTCTTCATCAACTGCAGGATGAGCGCCACGGGTGTATCGCCCTGGCCGAAGGGCATGTTCGGGCCGTTATTGACTTTGCGATCTTTCAGATGAAGGCTCACGATCCGGTCATGGTGCTTGAGGATAAGTAGAATCGGATCCGCGTTCGCACCGGCTACGTAATGACCGATGTCGAGGTTGATCCCCAGATACTTTCCGTATGATAGAATTGGCCCGTCGTACGTGTCGGGCCTGAGCTGCGTGTGGTTATGGAAGCCGATCCAAATCTGGTGTTTGTCGGCGATAGGCCCGAGCTTCTTGGCCGCGTCTTCCGAAAGCTCGCGCGTGATGCCCCTGGCGCCTAAGGCCTTGGCGACGTTGAAGTAATAGTCGATCTCCGCGTCGGACATGTTCGGGTTGCCGATGCTGCCGAACTTGACGATGTGGATGTTCACGCCGGCGTCGTTGTACATCTTGCGCAGGGCGCGGTACTTGTCCATCGAAACCGAAAGCCGCCAATCAAGCTGGGCTTCCCGACCCGTGCGCATTGCTTCTCGCTGCTCCTCGGTCATCTGGCCGCGACGGCCACCCATGCGTGGCGTGGCGGGTATGCCCGCGAATTGCTCGACCGGCTCGCCCATAAGCTCGATGGAGCTGATCCCGGACTGGACCACGTACTTCAGGATGTCCTCAGCCGTGCTCGGCATGCTGCGGTAGCTGTAAGTGATCGTGCCGATTTGGACGCCGTTGAATTTGGAGTTGGGTTTGCTCGACGACATACCGCCAAAGGCGTATCGGGGCATCACCGCAGAAGCGGCCAGAGCCGCCGCCCCGCCCATGAATGCTCGTCTTGATATGATTGTCTCGTTTTGTTCTTTCATAGTTTCTACTCCATCTGTCTTCAAATTTGTACTAATACATTTCAACTCGATATTTCCAGCTAACGCGTCAGCTCTTCCATCAGCTCGGATGGTGACGTTGCATCGATTGCGTCGGGCTTCGGGCCGAGAATCAGTTGACCTTCGGTCGGCTGCGGTTCGGAAGCGAGCCATTTTTGCCATCGCGACTTGGCTGCGTCAAGAACCGCGGTCCATTGGCCGTCGTCGCTCGGGAACTTGCGGACCATCTTGCACTGGTGGTCGCAATTTTTAGCCGGATCGACGGTCCCGTTCACGGTTATGCCCGATGGAGCGTCCGGCATCTCGGTGAGCGACAGGTACGGCACACCGGCGGCAGCCTGCGGTCTGGCGCCGGCAAGCTCCACGCTCTCGTACTTCGGCGGGATGATGGCTACATTGACCTGATACTCGTTGGGCCAGGGCGATTTGCACAGGCTTGACTCGATCGGATACCAACCGAACTGAGGCACATAGGCCTCCACGATGTAGTGTGTTTGCAACGGGCCGGACCAACTCGGATAGCCCGCAACGACTCGGGCCGGGATATTGTTCGCTCGCAACAGAGCGGCCACAAGGTTGGCATTACTGGTGCATGATCCACGGCCTGTTAACGCCTCGACGGCCGTCAGATCCTTGGCTTGGCCTTGAGCGTTCACGAAGGTCGTACTGGCCTGCTTCTGAACTCCGGCTATAATCGTCATCACATCGTCGGTGTCATCACGGATCTCCTTGCTCAATGCCTGGATCTTCTCGTTCTGCGAGTCGACACACCACGTGGACGTGAGCCAGGGTTGACACTCCTCGGGCCACTGGTCGGGGATCTCCACCCGGTCCGGGACGTCGCTAAACGATGAGGGACCCACGAGCACGAGGGAGCGGAATTTGATATCGACCTTGTCGCGTTTACTGCTGAGCGCGACCGACACCTTCGCAACGTGGTTATGCGGCGTGTCTTGATAGATCGTGACGCTGGTCGCCGCCTCGGGAGGATTCACGGCGAGTTCGTAAGTCACGGGAACCTGCTGCCGGTAGGCCAACGGAAGAGGGATCAAAACGTTCGCGTTTTTTACCTGCTCGTCATCAGGTTTCTTGGTCGCCAAGCCGAGCTTTTCCGCCATACGACTCACCAAAGAAGGCTTTTGCTTCAACTCCATTGCCCCGGTAATTTCGAGCAGACCGGGACCAATATTGGCAAACGACATGCCGCCCCGGCCGGTCACCTCGGTGTCCTTATCGACAATCTCCAGCGACGTGTCATCCAACCATGCTTGCCCGCTACCTCGCAAGAACATGCCCACGTTGATCGTCTCTGCATCTTCGGCAACGTCACCTACGATCTCGTAATTGTCCCATTCCCTCTTGCGAATAGGGCGATTGCCCATGTTGTCGAAGAAGCCCATCCTCCGTTGCCCCTTCTCTCTAATGCGATCGACTCGCATCCAGAGTTGTGCCGCGCCCTCTTCGCCGTCGATCTGGGTACGAACCGCGGCGCGATAGCGCAGGCGTTTCCCTCGGAAGGGCGCCGCATCGATCCTCTGCATCACGTTTCCAAAAGGACCGGGTCTCTCCGTGCCCCGCTTGATCGTCACGCATTGTCTTCCGCTTTTCGGGCCCTCGCCGGAGATAAGTACGTGATAGCCGGGAATTCTGGGAACAAGCCAATGGTTTGGAGCCTGGCCAGGTTGCCCCTGTTCGAAGCCCGGGTTCGCAGGCACGGTTTCAGCGGCAGCCACAGGACACGTCCAGACGAGGGCGATTACCACGGTGGCGAGAATCGCGAGATGGCATGTTCGGCGGCTCATTTGCTTCTCCGTAGGAAATCCGGGACCAAAGTTCCTTTTATAACGCGGCTTCGAAATTGTACTGGCCCGGCTGGATTTCATAGACGGCGCATCCTTTTTCGTCGCGCAGGTGATGGATGCCGCCGGCTTGTCCCAAAGGCTGTCCGCCTTCCTCGATCGAGCTTGGGTCGCTGGTCGGCACGTAGAGCGTCCCGGTTGTATTAACCGGGACGGAGACTTTAAGCGTGAGCGTTCCGTTACGAATCCGCCACTCGCTTCGGATCGTGCCGTAGGAGGACTCGAATCGCGCCTTGACCCAATCGAGTTTGCCTTTGAGCACGCCCGGCTTGATGATGAAACGCTTGTACCCGGGGCCTTTCGGATCGGGCTTGATGCCCGCCAGGCCCTCGATGAACCAGGCGCCGATATGCAAGTAGGAGCTATGGAGCAGCGAGTTGCGGCCGTCCCAGGCTTCCCAGACGGTCGTCGCGCCCCGGCGGAGACCGCCGGCTGAAGCTCTTTGGGAGGCAATCCGATCAGCAATGCAGCGGCCAAATACGCCTGAAAATTGTTCACGTAACCATTTTCGCTCGGCTCGAAGAATTCCTTGTGTACCGCCTGGCGAACCGTCTCAGCACGACGGCGGTACTTTGCGGCGTCGTCCTCCCTGCCCAGGGCCTCGGCAATCCGAGCGGCGGTCTGCAAATTGTAAATCCAGTAGCAATTGTTGAAGAACAGGGTCTCCCGCGTATCGCCGTTGACACCTTGAGCACCGGGCCAGAGCCAGTCGCCTAAGAAATCCCATTGCCCGCCCCAGCGGGTGAGCATATCGTTTTTCGACTTGGTTTCGAGGAACGCCAGCCAGCGTTGTATCGTGGGGAAGTTCACTTCAAGGATGCGACGGTCGCCGTAGTGACGATAGATGTACCACGGGAGGGTCACGCAATAGCCACTCCAGGCGGGTCCGCCGCCACCCCAGTACGTTGGAGCCGTGTACGGCAGATTCCCGGGCGCCGTCGGGGCGTTCTGATTCGTGGCCTTCTCGCCCAAACCCCAGGCGGTGTCCTTGCCCTGGACGTCGCGCCAGTCCTGAGACCATTTCGTGTAGAAGGCGCCCATGTGGAAGTTGTTCATCGCCGTTTGGGTGGTGGCGTGGGCGTCGCCGCCGTAGCCCATACGCTCGCGCTGGGGGCAATCCACGACGTAGCCGCCGACACTGAGATTCTGAAAGGTCCACAGCACAACTTTGTAGATCTTGTTGAGCAGTTTATTTGAGCACTCGAACCACCCTGCCCGCCGGTAATCCGTTCGCACGAGATAGCCTCGGATGTCTTTCAGAGCTGGCTTATACTTCAGGCCCTTAATGAGAATCCATCGCCCCGATCCGTAGTTGAAGCGGTTGCGGAAGGTCCCCCGACCGTCAGGCCCAATCCGATAGGCGCTGTGGAGCCTGTGGGTAATCATCTTCTTTGGGTCTTCCGAGAACTGCAATTCAATAATGTCCCCCGGCTGCCCCTTGACGTCGAGCTCGACAAAGCCGGCGAAGTTGACGCCCATATCCACGCGATAGCCTTGGCCTTCGACTTTCTCGACGCCGACCGGCTTGATCTTATGGACCCGGCGGTTCGGCTCGATCATCTCGGCCGAGAGCATCAGATCGGGCTGATACACCGTCACCGGCTTCCAGTCCTTATCGTTCAAATCAGCACTACACCAGTTTGGCAACTCCTTGCCCGCGTCGTAGTATTCCCCGCCGAAGTTCGTGAAATTCCACCTGCCTAACAGAACGTTCGGGCTGGGATGCGTTTTCCACGTCCCGTCCGTGATCACGCGCCGGACCTTTCCGCCCGGCATCTCGACGTGAGCCTGGGCGGAGACGATAGGTGTTTGCGGCTTGTCCTCGGTCTTGTATAATGGGTAGATCGACCACGAAGTTCCCAGCCACAAGCCGATTACGTTGCGGCCGGCCCGCAAGTGGTCGGTAATGTCGTACGTGACGTAACGCGCCCGTTTGGTGTGATCGGCCACACTTGGCATCAGAACCGCATCCGTCACCTTCGTTCGAAGATCATAATGGATTGAGCGGCGCCTATACCTTACAGGTTGGAGACGTTCTAGGTCCGAACCGATCCACTTGGCCTTCCAGTCCGAAGGTTTCATGAATCCGGTTGTCCACCGAGCCGGAGCGCTCCAGGGCGATAGCCCCCCACGCTCGTCGCGTACCCGCACTTTCCAGTAGCATCGCATGGTCGAGGAGAGCCGCTTGCCGCCATACGGAACAAGTTGCGACTGGTCGGACTTGACCTCGCCTGAATCCCACAAGTCGGCTTTATCTTGGGCGAGCTGCCTTTTCGAGCTGGCTACGAGGATTTGATACGCCGCCTGCATCTGACCGCGTTCCCCGGAGTCCTTCGCTTTGAGCCTCCAGCTCAATCGTGGCTTCTCCACATCAATGCCCAGAGGCTCGCTGAGATATTCGCATCGCAAGTCGGTCGGCGTAATTCGCGCGGGCGCCGATCCGGCCTGGGCCGGCACGACAATCACGAACACAAGCGACGCCAGTAGAGCCATCGTGCCGATCTTGTGCCAGAATCCTTCAGGCTGGAATGTGTCGTATTTTGTTGCGGCTATTCTTTTCATTCGTCAGTCTCCTTCGATAGAATTTTCGCCCGCTATTAT
>JARRQQ010000115.1:0-9096 GCA_037381725.1 Sedimentisphaerales bacterium | reverse complement strand
TACAGTCGCGGCCTCACCGTCACGTCTTTGACGGTTCCAGCGGCAAAACTACCATGTTCTACCGCTGGCGAAACCAGGACGTCGTCGCTACTGCCACGCAGCCAAAAATCAGTCAGCGTGTCGCCGCGGTTGACCAGCCGCTGGCGTCGGCCGAGTCCGTTGTCGGTGGGGCCGAGGTCGGTCCATTCGAATTCCACTTTCGGAAGACGCACGAACAGATCCACCATGGCTTCATCGGAGTAACCTTGCGACGAGGTGATACGCACGGGGAAATGATGATGTTCGGAAATCACATCCTGGGCACTGATACCCAAAAGGAACTCACGCTCCTCTCCCGGGCCGAGCTCAAAAGGTGCACCTTCAGAACCGTCACCGACGAAACCTACCAACATGAGTTCACTTTCCGGACGCCCACATTCGAGCCGCACAGTTTGGGATTTTTCAGCGTGGTTGCGCACCGAAATGGAAACACGTTGATCGTAGTCACGTGCAATGGTGCCGCCATAGATCGAGCGGCCAAAGGCCAATCCTTTGACCAGAGTGGCCGTTCGTTGCGGGCCGACTTCGCCGCCACCGACGGGACGCCATTCGTAGGTCTGACCCGCTTCAAGACCTTCAAGTCGTACTCGTCTAAGACGCGCGTTAGGGCCTTCCACGGTCGTCCAGGCCTCTTGGCCTCGCCGCCGGTATTGGACCATGGCGCTGCCGAAGCCAGAGCCTACCCAACTCACCGTGAGGTCATCACCGGTAAATACAGCACCGTCGGCGGGCAATAGGTTGAAGTACTCGGCAACTCGGATGTTACGTTTAAGGTCGCCGGCGTTGCCCGTGGCGTCAACAGCACGAAAAGAGAGTTCATGCTCGCCGGCACCGAGCTTCTGCCAGGGAACATCGAGTTCATAGGGTGAAACAAAGGCCACTGAAGTTGGAACGCCGTCGACGGCAAGTTCAAGGCGCTTCACGGGAGCACCGGTGTAGCTAATTGCGCGCGCCAGGCAGGGCCCGTCGCGTTCTACTGTCTGACCTTCAACCGGATACTGCACAAGCACATGCACACCAACACGCTCGCGAGGACCGATCGCATCGACCCAGAGATTTGAGAGGGTGCGCTGCCCCTCGGCGCCTGTGAAAACAACACTCGCGGCGTAAGTACCTTCGGTCGCGTAGCGCACCGAGGCGCTGCCCCCCTGTGGGTAAGTCGATATCCATGTTCCCATCGCCATCGGCGTCCACGGACACGGAGCTTGCTGCAGAAACCGCCGTCCATGGCTCGCGAGAGAAGGTCACCAGGGTGGGATCGGTGACATCAAAGCTGGCCGTGACTTTCTCAGCGACCAACGACCGGTCCACTTGGTCGACGACCACGTACGCCGGAGAAGTGGTTCGGTTGTTGTTTCCCCAATCCGTGACCTCAAGACGGTAACGGGTTGGACCTTGTGCTTGATGCACGCAGTGACCCGCCGAGTTCGGATATCGATTGAGATAGGTCAGTTGTTCACCGGTACGGTCGTCAAAGATTGATAAGCTCACGTCGCCGGGTGAGACAAGGCGGAAGTGCACCGGCCCGGCCGACGGTACATCACAAAGGAAACGGTCACGATCCTTCACTTGGTCGATGGTGAAAGAACGTGCCTCCCCCAGGATGAGACGGCGGACGGGATCCTCCGCAAGAGGTTTGCGCTCCATCGGCTCGGCACGCTAGAACTTCGTTTGGAGTTGATAAGCTCCGACGTGCAGCCCATCATTGCCCCATTCCTGAACCATCACGAAGGTCGGACCGGCTTGCACGTCCGCGCCCACGTGAAGTCTCTGGTTCCGGTAGACACTCCTGTCGGCCAAGTGCTTCCCGGCACTGTCCATGACAATGGCCGTGAGGTCCGTCGGGCCGTGCCCAATAACCTCCAGATAGCCGGGATGATCGATATCCATCCGGTAGTAGTCACAGTCCTTATAGGGCGTGACGCTGCCACGCAGAACGTCGCCAGGCTCGATGGGCGTCCCACAGGCAAGCGAATCGTTGCGGACTAAATGTTCCAATTCGTCACAAGGCTCCCACCAGGCGCGCAGTGTATAGGGAGAGGGTGACCAGTTGTTGTTGCCCCATTCGCGTACTTCGATCCAGGCAATGCATGCCTGGGGTGCACTCCACAGGAGGTTCAGCGTCTGACGCGCGTAACCGGCAGTAGCGGATAATGGCTGACCATATTCATCAAGAAATCGCAGTTCGAGATCGATCGGAGCCCGCGCGCGCAGACGCAAAAGGTCCGAACTGTCCAGCGGCACCGCCCACAAGTCAACGTCCTGCAGCGGGTTGATCGTCGCACCGACCAACGCGCCCGGCTCCAGCGTGCGAGATGCTGTGAGACGCCTTCCGCGCACGGGATCCTGAATACCATCGTCGGGCGCGAGATCGAAACGCAATTCATATGGTTCGCTCGATTCGGCATTGTTTCCCCACTCGCGCAGTTCGGCGGCGTAACGCCCCCGAAGCAGTGCCACTCGCAGGTCCAGATCTTGCCCTGAATAGACCGCTTGGCGTCCGAGCACCGCCCCGGTTTCGTCACGCACGAATAGCTCGCGATCCAGAGAATGTTTCGGCACGAAGAAACGCGCCATACCGGGACGCTCGATCTCGATGCGGTAGTAATCACTTGTACCAACAGGCAAGATGGTGCCGCGTGCGCGTGCGCCGGGGCGCAACAATCGCGCACCAGCAACGTTGTCGTTTGGTTCCAGCGGATCGGCCGCCAAGTCGGCAGTGACGAGGAGGTTTAGGAACTCTTGTGAAGAACCGTTGTTTCCCCATTCGGTGACCTGGACGTAGTAGGTTCCGGCCAGCACGCCACGTACAATCGCAGCGGTCTGGCCAGGATAACAGTTTTTTGCCGCCACGGCCGTACCGCTGCCGTCAAGCAATACTACGGACGTTGCAATGGGATTTTGGGGACCGACTTCAATGCGCAACATGGTCGGTTCCTCGAGGCGCAAAGTGAAGAAATCTTGGTCGCCGTTCTCGGAAATACGCAGACGGACGGGGGCGCCAGTGCGGATCGCTTGACCATTGGACAGGCCGTTATTGGGCTCGATCTCGACTTGTTCACTCGTTGGATTTAAGCGTACCACTCGATTGGACCCGCTCCGCAGAGAGACCAGAATATTGGAAGGTTCGTAATCCTCGGCTTCGATGGGCACGGTGGCGCGATCGCGACTAACAGGAAGTAGTCCGGCCTCGTTGTTCCAATTGAGCTGACCCAGAACCAAGTCGGTGAATTGTACGGTGCCGTTGCTTGCAGAAGTCGTACGTGCGATTTCACCCAAAGTCGCCGCCTCGGCGAGAAGCACTTTTGCCCCGGCAACCGGCAAACCACTGACTGAGTCGACTAGGGTCAGGGAGAGTGAAGCCGGTTCCGTCGTGCGCAAGATGGTAAGCGTCAACTTCTCGTCTGGTGGCGGGATCGAAATCATTGAAATCGTTTCTATTCTCTGTTCTTATGGAAAGTGCCATGCAGGCCATGAAGTATTTACTCCCTTCTCTTCGCGTTTTTCTTTCTTGCAGGTATGAGAGGTATAGTAGGTGATGCGGAGCGATATGTCTTTGTACTGGATGATGAGCCAGATGTGTGTGAGGCCGTCGGGAGGATCCCTAAAGGAGCTGGCACAAGAGTTACTTGTTTTAGCGAACCATACGTATAGCTACGCTGAGGTCTTTCAACTGCCACTTGCTCATCACGGATCTGAAAATGCTTGAGGTGGATGATATAGGGTTATTGGAGGAAATCAAATTTTGGGCTTCATGAGTACCTGTGCTGGTAATCGGTGGCTATGGAGACATTCCGACCGTAGTCGGAGCCATGAAAAGTGAGGCTGTTGATTTCATCGAAAAACCACTGGACAAACAGACTTCTATCAAAAACGTAAAATCAACACTACTGGGCGGCGCTCTTTCCGAACCGGATTTGAGCAGGCGTTTGACCCGCGCGGAAACACACGTGTTAGAATTGGTCCTGGATGGCTATAGCAGCGAGGAAGTACCCAGACGACTGCGTTGCTCTCGCAGAACCAGTGAAGTGGATCGTACCAAACTGATGCGCAAACTCGATGTTGAAAATCTGCTCGATCGTGCCAAGCGAGCTGCCTCGATGTAGTTCACCGAAGTAAGGACGTAGCAGCAGTGACATATTTCGCGGATAGCTTGGTGTCTTTATGCGCGAAAGGGACGTATCGAGAATCCAACAATGTCACTTGCTATGACGCACGTTGAAATTCTGATGTGTTACATGGTTGGTAGGAAGATCTGGGTCAACGGGGAGAATGGCAAAGGCAGAGAGGACATAGCCGTGTGGCGCGGTAGGTGTGCGTTGGCCACTGCTTGATCGGGCACTCTTGCGCCTAATCAAGGCCTCAGACCGAAGAGGTGACTTCGATCTCAGACGTTGCTCGCGAGGGAAGGGTACGGTTGTAGAGGAAGCTGGCCATCGCTCTTTCGACCAGAAGAAGCCTATTGCGAAACGCATCCCGACCCGTGGGATTGGTTTCTGCCGACATCGCAGCTGAAGGCTCTGTCGCTTGATCATTTCGCAGACGTATAACGGGAATCAGTCTTCTGTCCAAGTAGAAAGACTTGACGTAGTCCTCAACCATCTGCAGCATGGTGCAGAATGAATAACTCTGACACAACCATTTCAACTTGGGCAAGGTGGTATTCAAATTCACATAGCACTTGAACTGCCGAAACAAAGACAGTGGCAGGCGGGGGTGTTCCGGGTCGAGTTCACGCGGGTGGATATAGATAATCAGCGGTTGCTGTGCAGCCCGCAGCTTGTCTATCCCCCACCGTATTGTCAGCTTGTTGGCGAGCCTCAAGTAACCGCCTCCGAAGAGACTTGTCCTATGGCCCAATATTTTGACCACGGACATAGGAATTTCCAGCAAATGACCGCTTCGAGTTTCAATAAAGTAAGGCCTGAGTGGAGAGCCTGGAATGCCGCCATGTCCCCGTGAAGCGGGAAAGACGCTCGAATCGTATTCGTAACCGGCTTCCTTGATAACGTCAAAAGCCCAGTACGCCTTCGCCGTGATTCCAAATCCGGCCGATCGAAGACCTCTGACCCGCTCACCTGTAATATCTTCCAAGACGACCCTAGCATCCACAATGTCACGCCGAAATGCCTCTGTGCCGACCTTATAGGCCAAGACGTGAGCATAGCCGTGGCTGGCGATTTCATGACCGGCGTCTTGACATTTGCGAACGAGGTCTTTATGTCGCTCGGCGAGCCACCCGAGCCAGAAAAGTGTTACCTTTACCGACAGGGAATCCAGAAGTTCGAGCATACGTTCGAGGTTTCTTTCAATCCGTGATTCGAGTGAAGACCAACGCTCAATACTTGGCACGCCCGGGCTGTCTAATATGTGGAACCAGTCCTCAACGTCTACAGTCAAACACGAAAGCAACTTTCCATTTGATTGATGATTCCAGGGTGACATGAGAGACATCCTTCCTTAACGAGAGGACGGCGCAAACAGGTATGATTCACGGCAAGCTGCGGCTTATATGCGGGCCCACAATGCGCGTTATCCACAAAGGTAGCTTTTTCCACATTTCCACTCGTGATTCGTATTTCGGGCTGTCCGGCTTTGCGATAGACAGGGCATGGCCAGGCGGTGTCCAATATTGCCAGCACAAATTAATGGGAAGCGCTCCCCATCGCTGTTTGAACGTGTGCTGCCCGCTGCCGATCGTGCTGCGTCCGAAATCGAACCATTTCATTCCTTCTCTACAGTAGTATTCGATAGCGGCCCAGTTGACGATGTAGTTGGGCCCGATACGGTCATAACCCCGCAAGGCGGCTCCCCAGGAACACTGCACCCACTTCTTGAACGTATAGGTGAACAGAACCGCCGTCGTTTTGCCTTCGAGAGTCGCCAGAAATATCCGGCTTCCACCGGGGAATGCATCCATGATGCCACTAAACAATCTGCGCGGATAGCACGGCGTGCCCAACTCGTGCATCCGAACGGTCCACACGCGATAGAATTCGTCGAGCAGTTCTCCTTCGCCGGAAGTGACGGTGAGGCCCGCCCTTTGCGCTTTGCTCACGCGATTACGTGTCTTGTGCCGCAACTGGTTCCACACATCCTGTGGGTCTGACGCCAATGGCAGGTACATAGAAATCTTGTCGGTACGCCTATGTAGCCTGTAAGGCAACGGATTTGTATTCCTTAGTTCGATGGTCCGGCACCGGCACTGCGTAGCGATTTCAATCGCCCGGCTGTAGAGTGCCTCTTCGGCCTCCGGGCATGTCGTTACGGGCCCGCCATAGTCACTGAAAGGTTGCGACATAAGCCGATTGCCAAACAATCGACTCCGTACGTGCGTCAAAGGAAGTATGCCGCAAAATCGCTCATTCTCACGAGCGACGAGATAATAACCTTTGTAGCCGAACGCCCTTTCGAGCATAGCGTTCCAGGCAAAAGTATGACATAACCTGGTTCTCTCCGTTTTTTGGACGAAATCTTCACATTCCGAATTTGACGTGTTGAGAGTGTATACTTCCACTTTCTCACCTCTGTCTATCTATAAGGGGCCGGTTTCGGCGGCCGGATTTTGACCAGTTTTCGCGTGCTATTTCCGGCGTTCTTCTGAGCCAGACCTCTCTCCAGAAATGAAAACAAGATCGATCACATCCATTAAATGCCTTGCCGTCACACATAACGCCATCGAGCAAGACCGTGTTCTTCATCTTCCGCAGTTCGCCATTGCTCTCGAGAATAATATGTTCCACTCTTTTGAGGACACGATATTGATTGCCGCAGTATTTGGACATCCCCGACATCCAACGCAGACCTTTGTTTCTCCTGTTCGTGTCAAGAGTCATCATGATCTCCTCCACTGATTTTACCTCGACGAGCTCTCCGGGTTGCAATCCTAGAACCTCATCGCAAGGTTCCGCCTTTGATCTTTCTTCAGAAAGCAGCGGCTGATTCTTGGTTTGAGAATACGGTTTGAATATCCTAATGAATAGATGCTGGATCGTTGCGCGCCAGCCGAGGTTCTCTAAGCACCAGAGAATATAACTTCGATATTTTTGGTGGGTTGTTAGTAGTGGGCTCATATTGCATCGGCCGGATCCCGTGAGCAAGCATTCAAAAATACCGTGACATGATTTTTGATTCGTTTCCATTTCTATTTACTCCGGTTTGATTGCGCCTGCTATTTCTCTCGTCCGCATTGCATTTGCGTGCTCGTGAGCGTATGACGTCAACGAAGCGATCTATCGCGAGAGCGGCAAGATTGCAGTCATACGAGATCCAAAAAGTGGTTGAATCGGTCTTCCATTGGCCGCCATCTACCCGGCCATCTTAAAAATCCCGCTGAATTTGTCCGCCGTCTGATGAAATTCGTCTATTTGTATCTTCGCTTCACCCGCGCCTCGGAGGAGACCATCGTCGGGAATAGCCTACATCAAGGCCGTGCTGAAGTATCGCTCCGCTCGATCGGGTAGAACCGTGGTGATGTTTCCGGCGATTTCTCGAGCCAATTGACGGGCCGCCCAAACATTGGCGCCCGAACTGATTCCCACAAGCAGGCCAAAATCTCTGCTCAACCGTCTCGTTGTCTCGATTGCTGCCTCATCGGAGACCTGAACCACCTCGTCAATAAGTGACGTGTCCAGCACATCCGGAACAAACCCATCGCCAATGCCCTGTATCTGGTGCAAACCGGGTTCGTGGCCCATGAGAGCGGAGCAGTCCTCCGGTTCCACCGCGACAATTCTAATCTCTTTGCTTTGTTCCTTCAGGAATTTGCCCACACCCTGAAGAGTACCGCCGCTCCCCACGCCCGCGACGAAACAAACGATTTTGCCTTGCATCTGATACCATAACTCCCGGGCCGTTTGTTGATAGTGCACGCGAGGATTCACTGGATTCTCGAACTGTTGGGGCACAAAAATGCGGCTGTCTTCGGCCTCCATTTCTCTTACTCGCCGGACCGCCCCCGTTAATCCTTCCTCATCCGATACGAGGACCAGCTCCGCGCCAAGAGCTTTGATTAATTTCTTTCGCTCCTCGCTCATTCCTTCAGGCATGACAATGTGTACACGGTACCCCATAATCCTACCGACAAGAGCAAGGCCAATGCCCGTATTACCGCTGGTAGGCTCGCATACGATGGATTGTTCATTCAGTTTGCCCTCACGTCGCGCGGCATCCAGCATAGCGTAAGCCACACGGTCCTTGATGCTTCCGCCAGGATTAAGGAATTCGGCTTTGGCGAAGACTCGTTCACCTTTCAGATTTATGAGAGGCGTGTTGCCGATGAGATCAAGGATACTATTGGTTCTTGGTGCCAAGCCATAGATAGAACATCTTTTCGCGCGGAAATCTGTTGCGGAAGGCGGTTCCCATATCTTCGTTTGTCTCTTCCATTCTGAGACTGCAGTGGCACCCGTATAGAGTCTCTTGGTTTTTTCGAGGGTCATATTTCTACCTCTTCAATCACAAACATAGGGCCTACCGCCATCACGGAGCTTCTGAATTCGCTCATCCATTCGCCGATTGACCCAATGCACATTAATGCTTCACTGCACGTTAATATCACCTTCCTCATCGCGTGTCCGGAGCAAGTCAATCTCGCCAAGATAGGTGCCGTCTCCTAAGTTGACCTCCTCATTTTCCTGAGTCATTGAGGAAACAGATCGAGGAGTGAGCCTCACTCTTAGGATTGATAGAGAGACTCCCATTCGGTCACGAAGGAAATGTCACTCGCATCAAACGCAGTCTCTTCAACGACGCTGGTGGTCTTGGTCGAGCAATCGTCGCCCGTTTCAAACGCTAGACTGAGTTCCGACCTGTAAGCTCTTGTACGGCGTGCCGTATCAATAGTTTGCAGCAATGAGCCTCCACTGTACAGCTCGATCATAGCATCTTCCGCCAAATTGTCATCCCTGCCTTTGTGGCTTTGTCGATGGCCCTCATGTGCTCGCTGGATATCCCGGAGCCCGCGATGTCCACGTCGTGCTGGAAGGCGCCGCCCCCGAAGACGGCGAGAGGCAATGACAGGATCACAACTGTCATGGTGCCATATAAATACGTGAG
>JARRQQ010000114.1:0-13565 GCA_037381725.1 Sedimentisphaerales bacterium | reverse complement strand
TGGATTTCGTCCGGCCGTCTACAGGATAGCCCGGTCTCTCGGCTTGACGGGTATTGTCTACAACGACACGAAGGGCGTGACAGTCGAGCTGCAAGGCGACGAGCAGGCAATAGCAGAATTCCTGGAACGACTGCAATCCGGGGCCGATAAGCCGCCTCTGGCGAAAATACACTCGTACCATGCCGTCGATATTCCGCTCGTCGAGGCCGAGGACGATTTCGTTATCGTAGCAAGTGATTCGCACGGGGCGCCGCTGTCGCAGGTCACTGCCGATATGGCCACCTGCGCGGATTGCCTGGCAGAAATGGCGGATAGAAACGACTTTCGCTATGGTTATCCGTTTATCAATTGCACTAATTGCGGGCCTCGGTATTCTATCGTCAGGACCATTCCCTACGACCGGCCGAACACCACGATGTCGGTCTTTGAGATGTGCGACAAGTGCGCCGCTCAATACACGGACGTGACCGACCGCCGTTTTCACGCGCAGCCGGTGGCCTGCGCTGCGTGCGGGCCGCGAATTCGGCTGACCGACAGCCGGGGAGAGATTCTCGAAACGCAAACCGAGAGTGTCATCGCAGAAGCGGCGAAGTCGCTCTTAGCGGGAAGGATCGTGGCGATCAAAGGGATCGGGGGCTTTCACCTCGCCGTCGATGCTCTCAATAACGAAGCCGTCGAACGGCTGCGAGAGCGCAAGAAGCGAGATCATAAACCGTTCGCCCTGATGACCGATTTCATCGAGAAGATCAGAAAGTACGCCATCGTGAACGAATCGACTGAGCAACTCTTGAAAAGTCCGCAAAGCCCGATTGTCCTGCTGCCCAAGAAGGAGAATGGCCTCATCGCCCGCTCCGTGGCCGAAGGCGTGAACACGTATGGCTTCATGCTGTGTTATGCCCCGTTGCATTATCTGCTCTTCGGCCGGAACATCGACGTCCTGGTCATGACGAGCGGAAATATCTCCGATGAACCGTTGATCTGCAAGAACGACGTGGCGCTAGAACGGCTGGGTCGCGTCGCCGACGCCTTCCTGATGCACAACAGGGAGATTTATCGCCAAGTCGATGATTCGATTCTACATTTGATCGCCGGCCAACCGGTTCCCTTAAGAAGAGCCAGAGGATACGTCCCGTCGCCGATTTTTATTCATCGTGTGTCGCGCGCGGTGCGTGATGCGCCAGAACACGAAGAACATAATACGCAATACGCGAAACGCGAAACGCAATATGAGACAAGCCTTACGCAAGACGTCTTCGCAGCGGGGGCGGACCTGAAAAACACGTTCTGCCTAGCAAAACGAAATCAGCTCATCTGCAGCGAGCACATTGGCGATCTCGAAGACGCTGAGGTCTATCATCACTACATCAATTCGGTCGAGCATTTGCGGAAACTGTTCGAAGTCGAGCCGGAAGTTGTCGTCTGCGATCTTCACCCCGGCTATTTATCTACACGATACGCCCAGTCAATACCCAACGTAAAGATCATTCAAGTCCAGCATCATTGGGCCCACGTCGCTTCTGTTTTGGTTGAGCACGGTCTCGACGGCCCGGTCATCGGACTCGTCGCCGACGGCACGGGTTACGGTACGGACGGTGCGATATGGGGCTGCGAATGCATGATCGCGTCGCTGGAAAAATTCAAGCGATTCGGCCATCTTGCCTATTACCCCTTAGCCGGAGCGGATAAGGCAAGCAAGGAAGCTGTAAGACCCCTTCTATCACTATTGAGAGAAGCGTACGGCGACGATTTCACTCTACAGAAATTCGACTGGCTTCTGAAAAGGACCGAAGACGAGTCAAATCGCAAATCGCAAATCGTACTGGAGCAGCTTGCCAAAGGTGTGAATGTTGTCCAAACGTCGAGCCTGGGTAGGGTCTTCGATGCGGTCGCCGCGATGCTCGGCCTGGGCGGCTACAACCGTTTCGACGCCCAGTTGCCGATGGCCCTGGAGGCCGTTGCCGCCGACGACGTTGAAGAGCACTACGATTTCGATCTCACGCGCGTGACCGGTCGGCCAATACTGCTTGACCTGAGCAAAATGTTCAAGCAGCTCGTTAGCGACGTGCAAAAGGACCGACCCGCCAGCATGATCTCCGCAAAGTTCCACAATACGCTCGCCGCCACCCTGTTAGAGATGGCCAAAGCAGCGAGAGCGTCCACCAGGTTGAACACAGTCGCGCTAAGCGGCGGCGTCTTCTGCAATCGCTACCTCACGAATCGTCTGATCGCCCTCCTGGAAAAGGCCGGTTTCTCCGTGTTGTTCAACCAGGAAGTCCCCTCCAACGACGCCGGCATCTCCCTCGGCCAGGCCGCCATCGCCGCGCACCACATAGCTCGTGCATTGTGACATCTGCTCAACGCTTCGACTTCCGGGGACGGGTGGCCTTAGACGCTCATGCTGATTCCCGATCTCAATACTTCGCTCAAAAAACTCATCTCAGAGGTTGAAGCGACTTCCTTGGGAGTATAGCCTTGTGCTTCAATAGGCTTCATAATCGTTGCGGCCCCCATTCCCAGTACTTCCAGCCTTTCCCGGAGATTCATCTCCTGGAAACTCTCGGAGACCACCACCAGGTCAATATCGCTGTCTTCTCTTGGTCGCCCTTTTGCAAAGGAGCCGTAGAGAATTACCCGCTCGACCTTAACGCCGTACTGCCGAAGCGCTTCTACATATTGCCTTACTATCTCTGTAACCTTGCGTCCCGCTGCACGCATTCTATGACCCTCAGTGTCTTATTCAAGTACTCCTGAGCCACGTCTTGGGGGTAGCTCGATACGAGTTTCGACAGGTCTTCGGGGTATCTTGTGACCACGGCCGCATTGTTGATGATCCCGATGAAATTCCGCAAATCATCAGGAAACTTGACACGGCCAAGATTGGTCAGAAGGATTAGGTCATGTGTCTTCGGTGGGAATTTGTGAGTCTCCTCGCATACGACAGCTTTGAGTGCTTTCTCTATTGCCAAATGACACATGAAAATGACGTAGACGTAGCGTTTCGTCTTGAACATCTGCCTGGCCGTGTCTACATCGTAAGCAACCATATCCAACCAGTTTTTTGTCTCGTCAAGCATTGCGGCACATAATAGCCTTGTGTATCGCCTTGTCAAGCTTTTTGGGTCGTGCTGGGGCGGTCCCGGGGTTCCGGCCAAAAACGTCGGGCTCTGGGCAAACCGGCGGTTGACTGGCTTCGTAGCTAATACTACAATGCGGCGAGGCGGGTGAAAATCCCTCTTGAAAGGGTGGTTTTCTGCCGCGTCTCCCAAAGAGGCTACTCGGGCTGAAATGACGTTTGTGTACACGAGGAATGAACAATGTGCTTGGCTGTGCCGGCAAGAATTGTTGAATTGGAGGGAGATCGAGCGGTTGTGGATGCGCTGGGCAACCGCTGGAAGGCGAAGACCACCCTGCTGCCGGAGGCTAAACTGGGCGATTTGGTTTTGATCCACGCGGGTTTCGCCATCTCGCTCGTCGACGAGGAAGAAGCGAAGCAGACCTGGCAGCTTATCGCGGAGATCAGCGAATTCGACGATACGCCGGACAAGCTTTCGGGGTAAGTCACCCCAATCCACTACTCATGCTCGACAGAATCAAGAAAGCACAGGAACTGATGGCCGCCGCTTGTGAATCCTTGGGGCGGCGGATCAATATCATGGAGGTGTGCGGCACGCACACGGTCTCCATCTTCCGCAACGGTATCAGGTCGGTATTGCCCCCGAACCTCAAACTTTTGTCCGGTCCGGGCTGTCCGGTCTGCGTGACCGACCAGGGTTATATTGATATTGTTTTGCAGTTGGCCGACCGCGAGGATTGCCTAATCGCCACTTATGGCGACATGATCCGCGTCCCAGGCAAAGACCACTCGCTCGAAACGCGACAGGCCAAGGCCAACGTCAAGGTCGTTCTCAGCAGTGAGGACGCCCTCCAGCTCGCCAGGGACCATTCCGAAAAGACCGTTATATTCATTGCGGTCGGTTTTGAGACGACGGCTCCGGCCACCGCCGTCGCGGTCAAAGAGGCGGCGGATGAGTCCATCGACAACTTTTGCATCTTGAGCGGGCATAAATTGGTCGTCCCCGCGATGCGTGCGTTGCTGAGCAGCAAGAATAACAATATCGACGCCTTTTTGTGTCCCGGGCACGTCAGCGTCATCATCGGCTATGGCGCCTTCGCTGAGATCACTCAGGAATTTCATCGGCCGTGCGTGGTGGCCGGCTTCGAGGCGGTGCAGATCATCGAAGGACTCTCCGAAATATGCCGGCAGCTATCTGAGGGCAAGCCCGAGTTGAAATCCCTGTATCCCGCGGTAGTCACGGAGAAAGGCAACGTCGCGGCTCAGCGAATCATTGCCGAGTGTTTCGAGCCTGTGGACGGCTATTGGCGCGGATTGGGAAAAATACCCAAGAGCACGCTCAAACTGAGAGAAAAATACGACCGATTCGCACGTGACCAAGGGAACCAAGAACGACAAAATCCTGCTGGCACATGGCGGCGGCGGGCAACTGATGGACGACCTGATCCGGCGCCACATTCTGCCCAACCTCAAGAACGAAATCCTGACCGAGATGGGAGATTCGGCGAAGCTGGACCTGACGTCAGGAGTACTGTGCTTTACGACAGACAGCTACGTCGTCAAGCCGCTCTTTTTTCACGGCGGGGATATCGGTAAGCTCGCCGTCTGCGGGACGGTGAACGACTTGGCCGTCGCGGGATCGCGACCACTCGCTTTGACCTTGTCGCTAATCATCGAGGATGGTTTCGAGATCGAACTGCTGGACAGAGTTTTAGCTAGCATCGGCGAAACCGCTCGCCAAAGCAACGTAAATATTGTCTCGGGAGATACCAAGACGGTCGAGGCCGGCGCCGCCGACAAAATTTTCATCAACACGGCGGGGATTGGAATGAGATTGCCCGGCGTGGATCTGGGCTTCGAGAAGATCGCCGCCGGGGATAGAATCATCATCAACGGCTCAATCGGCGATCACGGAATGACCATCATCTCTCAGCGGGAAGATATCCGATTTCAAACTCAGCTCCAGAGTGATTGTGCGGCCCTGGCGCCGTTGACGTGTAAGCTCTTAGAGAATGTAGAAGGCATCAGGTTCATGCGGGACCCGACGCGCGGGGGAGTAGCCGCGACGCTCAATGAAATATCGAGAAGCACCGGTCTAAGCATCGAAATTCGTGAAACGGACCTGCCGATCAAGCCGGCCGTGCAGGCCGCAGCAGATATGCTCGGCTTCGACGTGCTGACCATTGCCAACGAAGGAAAGTTCGTCGCGGTGGCTGCGCCGGAGTCCGCTGAGGCTTGTTTGAGCATTTGCAGGGACGATCCTTTGGGCAAAGAGGCCGGGATCATCGGCCGGGTCGTCGAGAGCCGCGATATGCCCCTGGTGGAAATGGAAACCCGGATCGGCGGCAAGAGAATCGTTCAGATGCCTTATGGACGCGAGCTGCCGAGGATATGCTGATGCACGAAACGATGGTGGCTCAGAGCCTAATGGACATCATATTAGAGGAAGCGGCAAGGCAGAATGCAAAGCCCGTGAGTGCGAAGATCAGTTGCGGAACGCTCAATGCCGTTAACGATGAAGTGCTTCGTTTTGCCTTCGAGGCCGTTGCTAAAGACACGTCGTGTGAAGGCGTAGAGCTCCGAATCGAGCACAAGCCGCTTCGCGCGCGGTGTAAGGACTGCGGCCGAGAATTCGATGTGGAGCTTTCCGATCCCGCGTGCCCGGCGTGCGAAACCGGAGCTTTCGAGCTGTTGCCCGATGCGCCTCTGGTCATCGAAGAAATCTCTTTTCAAACGGATTAGCGCCATGAAGAAAGTTGACGTTGGTAAGAAGATTCTCAGTGAGAATGAAAAACATGCTCTCGAAAACATCATGTTCTTCGCCAAGCAGAAGAAATTGTGTTTGAACATGATTTCCTCACCCGGTTCCGGCAAGACGACTATCCTGGCGCGCACGATCAACGACCTGAAAGACAAATTAAAGGTAGGTGTGATCGAAGGCGACATTCAAACCGACATCGATGCCGAGAGAATCAAAGCCACCGGCGCCGCGGCCATTCAAATCAATACCGAAGGCGCATGCCACTTGTCGGCGACACAGATTACTGCTGCGCTCAAACAGTTGCCGATCGCGGATTTGGATTTGATTCTTATTGAGAATGTAGGCAACTTAGTTTGCCCATCGGCCTTTGAACTTGGGGAAAGCGGAAAAATAGTCGTACTTTCTGTTGCGGAAGGTGACGACAAGCCGGCTAAGTACCCTGCTATCTTCGCCAAGTCAAAGGCGCTGCTCATCAATAAAATCGACCTGCTGGACGGGGGACACGTTGACTTCGACCTCGAGCGCGCAAAATCCGATGCTCGAAAACTCAACAAGGCTATCGAAGTCTTCCCCATATCCGCCAAGACCGGCGCCGGTATGACCGACTGGTACGATTGGCTGCTGAGATACATCACAGCCACAACCCTGTCAGGTAGAGAAGACCAAACCTCTTCACTTTAGCCGTAGCGTCTTCAAACGTAAGCGTGTTGCCCGCTCGATCATGAATACTCTCACTTCGATCATTGCGGGCTATCATGGCCGCTATTTGACCCGCCTGCAGTGTTCCGTCTGCTTGTTGCTACCGGTACAGTTCCTTCTTGCGGATGTAATCCGCGACGGCGGGATGAAGGAGGTCGGTTACGTCCCGACCGGAGGCTATTCGGTTGCGTATTTCCGTGCTGCTGATGTCAACCAAGGGGGTTTGGACGACGTTTTGCTGGAGTTTTTCAACGCGCCGGCGGCCCCAAATATCCTCGAATTTGGCGAAATTCGGCGGTTCGCAGCCGGCCCGATACATGGTCGTCAGGTTGCACGCATCGATCAACTCGACGATCTTATACCAATAGACCAAATCATCGATCCCATCAGCGCCCACCAGCCAATGGATTGAAGTCTCGCCGCCGTAATCCTTCTGAAATCTTTCGACCGTCTCTACCGTGTAGCTGGGCGCCGGCTTGCTCAGCTCGTAATCACTCACCTCGAAGCGCTCTTCATCAGCGATGGCAAGCGCGATCATACGCAGCCGATCGTGGTCGCTTGCTCTAGGCAGAAAACCTTTCAACGGCGAGCGCTTTGCTGGAACGAAAATGATTTTCTCCGCGCGAATGTGTTCAGCGGCGGCACGCGCGACGGTCGTGTGACCGAGATGAATCGGGTCGAATGTCCCTCCGAACAACGCTATCGTTCCTCGCGCCATGAACAATTAACAGCCAACCTGTGTATTTATCGAGTGAATATAACCTAAATAAAATCGTGCGAGCAACGCGCCTCAAAACATTTCGCTTTGTCACTGACACTTACGCAAAAAACTTTACCTTCAATCAACAGATGGTATCGTAGAATATCTTCGAGGTTCTGTAAAACGTTCGCGGGAAAAAATTTTTATAAAGTATCATTAAAGTTTTGGACGATAAAAAACATATGAAAAAAATTTGCTTTTTTCTGTAATTTGTACTTGAAGTTGCTTAATGTAAGTTAGTTTTGTAGCGTAAGTCGAAACAAGTAAGGATTCAGTTAGCCAAAAGGAGGTGACAACTTATGGCAAAAAAGAAGGCAAAGAAGAAAGCTAAGAAGAAAGCAAAAAAGAAAGTGACGAAGAGGAAAACAACAAAGAAGAAAGCTAAGAAGAAAGCCAAGAAGAAAACCAAGAAGAAAAAATAGTCTAATGATGTAATCCAGAGCTCGCCCGTCGTTATTGATCGAGAGTGGCGGGTTTGAAGGTTACGCGGCAAATGGAAGGTTCTTTCGCCAAACGAAAGAACCTTCCATTTTTTTGTGCGCTGAGTAGGAATAGCACTTTGGTACACCTCCAATGTTTCCTTGCAATCAGCCCGTGACGGCTTATACTATCCTCGCCGGGCGCGCTGGTGCCCAAGACCCTTGGAGCAACTCGCAAGAAGGTTACAGGATGGATGATTTTGAGTATAGACACGGTCAATTGTTCGCCGAGCGGGTCAGCATGGCCAAAATCGCCGAGACGGTTGGCACACCGGCCTATATCTACAGTAAAGCGACCTTCGAGGACCATCTCCGCAAGATTCAGGCGGCGTACAGCCGGCTCGATACGTTGGTCTGCTATTCCGTCAAGGCCTGCGGCAATATCAACATCCTTCGCTTTTTGGCCGGGTTGGGCAGTGGATTCGACGTCGTCAGCGGCGGCGAATTGTACCGCGTTTTGCAGGCGGGTGGCGATCCGTCGAAGGTTGTCTACGCCGGCGTGGGAAAGACCGACGCGGAGATCAGCGAAGCGCTCGATGTGGGTATAGGCTATTTCAACATCGAATCGGAAGCGGAATTAGAGAATCTCGTTGCTATCACGGAGCGGAAAGGCAAGAAAACGAAAGCAGCCCTTCGCGTCAACCCTGACGTTGACTACAAAACCCACGCCTATATCACGACGGGCAAGAAGGAGACGAAGTTCGGCGTCGATATCGAGCACGCGATAAGCCTGTTCGACAAGTTCAGCGTTGATGGACCTGTAAGCCTTTGTGGGATCCACGTGCATCTTGGCAGTGGGGGAAAGACCATCGATCCGTACGTGGACGCGGTCAACAAGATACTTCCGATCATTGACGAGCTGCGCAGACGCGGCCATACGGTCGAGGCGTTGGATCTCGGCGGCGGCTACGGCGCGGATTATGAATCGAACACGGTTCCTTCAGCCGCTCAGTACGCCGACGGTCTCACCCCGCTGCTGAAAGACAAAAACCTGAGACTCATCCTGGAACCCGGTAAGAGTATTTGCGCGAACGCCGGGATAATGCTCACCCGTACTCTCTACACCAAACGTGGAGGCGACAAGAAATTCGTCATTGTCGATGCTGGGATGAACGACTTGATACGCCCTTCGCTTTACCAGGCCTTTCATTTCATTTGGCCGGTAAGTGTCGAAGAGCGGTTTGAACCGCCCCGTCGAGAGAAGGACCTGGTCATGAACGGCACGGAAGTGGTTGACGTGGTCGGGCCGATCTGCGAAGGCGCGGATTTCTTCGCGAAGGACCGGGCCTTGCCGCCGGTCAAACGAGGTGATCTGCTCGCTGTCTTCACCGCCGGTGCTTACGGCTTCACCATGAGCAGTAACTACAACGCGCGAGGCCGGGCCGCCGAAGTCCTCGTGGAGGGCGACACCTTCTCCGTCATCAGAAAACGCGAGACCTACGAAGACCTAATCGCCCTTGAGAAATAATCTGTCGCGGCTTTGATAGGAGAACCGAGAAATGAACGAGAGAATTCACAGGGAAAGATGGTCGGTGTGGAGCTTGCCTCTCAGAGGCTTGCTCCTGGGTAGTGTATTGTTGCTTGCTGTGGGGGCCACGACGTGCATAGGTGCTGCCCTGCACAAACCTCCCGCAGCGCCGGAACCCACCGATGGGAAGTTGCGGATTATCTGTTTCGGCGCGCATCCGGACGATAATGAGTTTCGCGCCGGCGGCGTGGCGGCCATGTGGGCGGCCCAGGGCCATCACGTTAAGTTCGTCTCCTGCACGAACGGCGATATCGGCCACTGGGGCATGGCGGGCGGGCCGCTGGCTCAGCGCCGCACCGCGGAGGTCAAACGTTGCGCTGAAATCTTCGGGATCGAAACCGAAGTCCTCGACATTCACGACGGCGAGATCATGCCGACGCTCGAGAATCGCAGAAAGATCGTGCGTCTGATTCGCCAGTGGCGAGCGGACATCGTCATGTGCCCCCGTTCAAACGATTACCATCCGGACCATCGCTACACGGCGATACTCGTCCAGGACGCCGGCTACATGGTCACGGTCCCATTCTTTTGCCCTGACGTGCCCTACCTCAAACGCAACCCGGTGTTCCTGTACTACGAGGACCGCTTCCAGAAGCCCAGTCCGTTCACAGCCGATATCGCGGTGGGTATCGACTCGGTGATCGACAAGAAGCTGGACGCGGCCATTGCCCTCGCCTCACAGACATTGGAAGGTGGCTGCAACGGAGACGAGAACCTCTATCCGGAGAACGACCCGGCCAAGCGAACGGCTCGCGAGGAGCAGGTCCGCAAGAATTTCAATGGTCGCTTTGCCAATACCGCCAATCGATTCCGCAAGGAGCTTGCCAAGTGGTATGGCCAGAAAGCCGCCGCGAAGATCAAATACGCCGAGGCGTTTGAGATCTGCGAATACGGCCGGCGCCCCTCAGACCAGGAGATTCGCAAGCTGTTCCCGTTCTTCGCTAATCCATAACGATAACGGTGGCCAGCAATGATGTTCAATCCCGATATTCATTGAGATTGGACATTGAAAAACCTGATAGAAGCTCATTGCATCCGTAACCCTGTTTCTAGTATACTAATATTTAGTACCAGTCAGGGAAAGCTGGGGTTTTGTCTTCTTGGCAAGGACCACTCATACGGAGGGTTTTGCGCATGATGTTTCATCACAGGTTTCCAAATGTGCTGATCACCGTGGCATTGCTGTGTGTCTCCGTTCCAATTCCTTCGGCTCGCAGTGCTGATCGAGAGCAGGTAAATGTCGAGAAAGCCGGACACTTGCTCAATCGCATCGGATACGGGCCTTCTCCAGCGGATTTGGCCTATCTCCAGCGCGTCGGCTTGCAAACATATATCGAAGAGCAGTTCGATCCGGCAAGGATTGACGAGTCGAGCAACACTCGCCTAACAGAAAGAGAAGAGGCACTCTTTACCGACCGGATTCCCGCAAGTGAAAAAGTCCTGATCATGGCGGGCGAGTTCTGGCGTTACTACAAAGGAGAGAGTGAACCGGACGCTTCCTGGAAAAAAGTCACGTTCGATGACACGGGATGGCCGCAAGGGGCGACGGGGATCGGCTATGGAGACGGCGATGATCGAACGGTCTTGACGGACATGCGCCGCATTAACGATAATCCCGACACGCCAGAAGATGAAAGCCGGCCGGGTTATCTCTCGGTGTATTTGCGATATAGATTTACACTCGATTCCGAGTCGCTGGCTGCCATTGACGATCTTATTTTGCGGGTCGATTACGACGACGGCTTTAAAGCGTATCTGAACGGAATGGAAGTGGCTATAGCCAACCTTCCACATGGACGCCTGTTGCATAACCAACCAGCCAACGGTAGTCATGAAGCGGGCACGCCGGAGGACTTTGATATCAGCGTTCACAAAGATTTGCTCCGGGTGGGGCAAAACGTTCTTGCGATCCAGGTCCACAACCGGAGCTTGACGAGCAGCGATTTGAGTATGACCCCTGAGCTTCTCAGCCGGCAGATGCTTCCGGGCCTCGCGCGTCGAGTGATTCGGGGCGTCGATGAGCTTCAGCAGCTTGTCCATATCCGAGGAATCTACTCACAACGGCAACTACAGGCGGTCCTCGCTGAGTTTTGGGAGAACCATTTCACGACCGACTACGATAAGCTCGCCGAGTACCTCGATAACCTCCAGAATTCGGATGCCACCGATGCCATGTCGCAAGCCCAGGCCCGCGCCGAGGCCGCCCAGATCGAGTACGAGGAATACCAATTCTTTTACGACAACGCACTGGGCAACTTCGGAGATTTGCTGTTGTACAGCGCAACCAGTCCGAGCATGCTCGTCTATCTGGACAACGTGCTCAACGTCAAAGGTGCGCCGAATGAGAACTACGCCCGCGAGATTATGGAGCTGTTCACCTTCGGTGTTGACAACGGGTATACGCAGCAAGACATCGAGCAGTTGGCGAAATGCTTTACCGGCTGGGGAATATGCAAGGTCCCGCCGGAGCAAGCGAAACCTTCTCCCGCCTCTGCTCTCGAACCTCCCGCCGACTGTGGCGTGGAATTTCAAGATACAGTCGTTCTCGATTTGGGGCTCGGCTGGAGGTACTTCAAAGGAATCGCCGAACCGAGTCCCGGAGCCGATGGTGGACCCACAACAGCTTGGGCAAGGATTGGATTCGACGATACGGGATGGAATCGTGGCCAAACCGGGATCGGATACGGAGATCAGGACGACGCCACGGTTCTCGATGACATGCGAGGGAACTATCTCTCCGTCTATCTCAGGCGGCGATTCACGTTGGATGATCCCGCTCAGTTGGAAAACATGATCCTGGAGATCGCCTACGATGACGGCTACGTGGCCTACCTCAATGGCGAGGAAATCACACGGAGCGCGAACATGGCTAACCGTGGAAGTCCCCCCGCCTACAACCGCAATGCCAGCGGCGGTCATGAAGTCACCGGGCCGGTGGAATACATCAGCCTCAAACGCCTTCGAAAGATCGCGGAACCGGGTGAGAACGTTCTGGCGATCCAGGTGCACAATCGTAGTCTCAACAGCTCGGACTTGTCGATTCTGCCCAGGCTCCTCCAGCGTCATATTCTCCCGGGGAGCATTGAAAATGGGGATCAAAGCGGGACATGGACCTTCTATTTCGACCCGGACCAACACGACACGAGCAGCAAGACGCTTTTCGGGGGCGGTCGAGACGGCTTCGACATCCCCGCGGGACGTACCGGCCCCGAGGGCCTGCTGGATGCGTTGGAGATCGTCCAGTCCATGGCGAGCCGTCCCTCGACGGCGGAATTTATCTGCATCAAGCTGATCCAGAAGTTTGTCTCCGACGAGATTACGCTGGCGAACTACAAGGACGGCAGCGCCCCGCCGGAACTCGTCGATCTACTTCACGACGCCATCGCCGCGTGGAATTTAACGACTCCGGCCGGGAATATCGCCACGGTTATGAAAACGTTCCTCGATCCGGCTAACCAGTCGAGCCTTTTCTGGTCGCCGAGCGCGTATCGTACCAAGGTCAAGACGCCAGTCGAGTACATCAACAGCAGCCTGAGAGCACTTGACGCCGACGCGAGCGGCGCCGGCCTTCCCCAGCTCAATGACGCAATGGGCATGCACTTGTTCACCCGCGATGAACCCGACGGGTACTCTGAGTTAGGCTCCCATTGGATCGACACGGCCTCCATGCTCAAGCGAATCAGCTTCGCCCGTGATCTTGCGCAGAATCGTACTTCCAGTTATGCTTGGGACCCCATTGCGGTGATCGACGAGCAACACATGG
Organism: Sedimentisphaerales bacterium; assembly: GCA_037381725.1. Taxonomy (GTDB): domain Bacteria; phylum Planctomycetota; class Phycisphaerae; order Sedimentisphaerales; family Anaerobacaceae; genus JAFGTG01. The sequence goes on along the minus strand of JARRQQ010000114.1, from coordinate 502 downwards.
AAACAGCCGAACAGATCATCGATTACTTCAACGGGTTGCTCTACCAGAACACGCTCTCCGAGGCCAACAAGAATCTGCTTATGACGTACTTGACCACGAACCTCGATGGCACGCCCGAACCGTTGGACCGTTCGAGATCGCAAGAGTTCAGAGAGCGTATCCAGCAGTTTGTCAGCTTGTTGCTCAGCATGCCTCAGTGGAACTTCCAGTAAGAGGGGTTGTTGAAATGCAGAACTTAAACAAGGAATCATATATGGATTGCACACGACGCGAATTTCTCCGCGTCGGAGGTTTGACGGCCCTGGGTGCGGGGCTGGGTTTCCTCGATCCGGAAATCTTCAAGAGCAAGCTACTGGCGAACGGCATGAGCGAAGACGCGAAGTTGATCTTCATTTTCCAGCGAGGGGGCAACGACGGCGTCAATACCGTTATTCCCTACGGCGATCCGGAATATAACACGGACAATCGTCCTTCCTTATATATACCGCCCGTCCGAGCGATT
>JARRQQ010000113.1:0-14058 GCA_037381725.1 Sedimentisphaerales bacterium | reverse complement strand
GGGGCCTTGTACTTTACGTGCCTGAACTGCGGAAAACACGCCTCGGCGTCGGCGAGCGTATAAAGAGGAACAACCGGATGGGGTCCTTTTCGCCCTTCTTTCTTGTGTCTCTTGAGCTTGAATTCGGCGTCCTCCTCTTGCAACTTAGCGGAATCCAGCAGTATGATCCGGGCGATCTCCGCTGTGGCGTGCGTGCAGTAGATCTTACCTTTGAAACCTTCCTTGACCAGCTTGGGCAGTAAGCCGCAATGGTCCAGGTGAGCGTGAGTCAGAAGGACCGCATCGATGCTTTCCGGCGGCACCGTAAACGGCTCCCAGTTTCTATCCCGAAACTGTCTTTCCTGGTAGAGTCCACAATCGACCAGAATCCGGGCGCTGTTGGCTTCGAGAAGGTGCCGGGAACCCGTCACGTTCTGCGCGGCGCCGAGGAACCGCAACTTTATCGGCATGCTTCACCTCACTGTCATAAACGACTTTCTCAAAAGATTTTACAGAAAACACCACATGTTTGTCAAGTAAAGAATGCCCGCCTATTTCGGACTAAATTTGCCGGCAGAACGGGGCCTTCTCCTCGGTACGGGCTGTTGCCGTCGTTTGCATCCAGGTCCGCTCGTTGTGAAAGAAGGCAGAATGCATGGCTACATCGCCACCATGGTACGCCGAACTGGGCGTATCGCTGTAACTGTTTTGGCTTCTGCCGATGGTGAAGCTCTAGCCGCGATCCGGCGCCTGGGCTGGCAAATCGGGTGGTTCGGGCGGGGTCGTGCCAGCCCCCTGCAGGTGAGCCACCCAGCCGCGATTGAGCCTCTCGTCACCGAGTCGCCGTTATTACAGGACTTTACTGCATCGTGTCTCGGTATTAGGTGAGAACGATGCAGACTTGACAACAACTAGTAGAGTGCAGTGTCAAGAAAACAGGTGGCTGTTCTTAATGCTTCCTTGGTATTTCCCCAGTATTTCTTAAGCTCATTGTCATGACGCTCCGCGAAGCCCATTTCGTCGCTCACAGATGATCGCTGTGAAGTGCCCTTGTTTATTTTTCGCTGGATGTTTTTATCATTTTTTCGTTGCACAAACGCAAGATATTTAGTAGACTGGGTAGGTTAGGCAATTAGAGATACTGAACCTTATAAGTAACGGTTGCCGTTCTGGAGGTACGGAGGAAGGCCAAACATGCGTAAACAACTATTTGCAGCACTTCTCGCGCTCGTTCTCTGTGGTACGGCGGCTGCGGATTTATACGTCGATATAGGGATCACCAGTCCCGGAGACGGCTGGCCCTATGCCCCCTATGTGATTACGCCGACCAGCGGCGCTCCAAGCTGGATGCCCGCCACATTCGACACGTTTTGTGTAGAACGGTATATCACATTCACTCCCGGCAACTATCGGGCGACGATTGACGAGGATATCCTGTACGCAGGTGTTGGTGGTCTTACACTGGCCGACGACGCCAAGAAGATCTACGCCGCTTATTTGAACGGCGCGCTTGGCGGCATATCGGCCAACACTATTCAGGAATCCGTCTGGGGTACCTTGAGCTACGGGAGTTATTCCATCGATAGCACGATAGCCGGTATCATGGGTGACAACGTGGCCATCGCCGGATGGAATGATGTGAAGGTGCTCAACCTGTGGGGCTCCAACGACCAGGACATTCAATCGCAGATGGTGATGACACCGGTTCCCGGCGCTGGATTGCTTGGCGTCATCGGAATCGGCTTCGCCTCATTGAGGTTGCGGCGCAGGAAAATCGCCCTAGAAAAAAGTTGATAACTCCAACAGCGTGACGAATAGCAAAGAACCTGTCAACATCGTTTTCCTTTCTGGGATCACTACTTGCTTCGCTTAGAAGTCCTTGAACGGTCTTCGAGGCTCAGCCTCGGCCATGCGCCGTTCCCACGCGGCAAAACGTGCTTTGAGCGTCTTCAGCAAGTCGGGCTTTTCGCTGGATAGATCGTGGCGTTCGCCTATATCGGTCGAAAGGTCAAAAAGTCCCGAGCCGCGAGCCGAATCGACCCATTTGAAATCGTCCACGCGAGCGGCTTTGTCGCCTCTTCGCTGCCAGAACATCTCTTTGCGTTGCGATTTCTGTTGGCCCGCCAGAACGTCCGTCATATCGAAGCCATCGAGCACGACGCCGCTGGGCGGCCGGACGCCGGCAGCGCTGCAGAGCATGGGAAAGATTTCCATGGAGCTAAGAAACTCATCACAGACCGATCCCGCCGGGATGGCGCCCGGCCAGCGGACGATGGCCGGAACGCGAAGGCCCCCCTCGAACATCTGGCTTTTTCCGCCGCGAAGGGGAGCGTTATCCGCGCCGCCTCCCCCGCCATTGTCGGAAAAGAAGATGACGAGCGTATTGTCCGCCAGGCCGTTTCGAGCGAGTGTCGCCATGATTTCGCCGATGGCGTCGTCCATGTACGTCGTGGCTGCCATATAGCGAATCCGTTTGGCTCTGCGGGAATTGGCGTCTTTCGGATCATATCCCTGGTAGTGAGCATTTATGTAGTCGAGCGGCGCCTGGACGCCCGGGCGGGGACGGTCGAGGTTGGAAGCCATGTGCGGCGCGTTGAACGGCACGTAGCAGAAGAACGGGCGGTCTTTGTACTTTTCGATGAAGCGTATCGCTTCCCGCCGGAACAAATCCGTCGCATACGTGCCCTTGTCCTCCGTGGTCGGCGTGTTGTTTCGATACATGGAGGGCACGCCGTAGCGCTCGTGCGTCCAGTAGTCGATGCCCGTATTGGTGAACCCGTAGAACTCGTCGAAGCCCCGCTGGAGGGGCAGGAATCGGTGCAACATGCCTAGGTCCCATTTGCCGAAGATGCCACTGACGTAGCCGGCCCGCGCGAGGGCACGCGGAATCAGGACTTCGCGGGTGTCCATCCCGCCGATCTTCTCCCATGAGACGGCATATTCGTCCGGCGTATAAAGATGGTCCTGGTCAACCTTGTCGTTGCGGAACATATCGTACGTGCCGTTACGCTGTGGGTAACGGCCCGTGAGCAAGCCGCCCCGCGATGGGGTGCAGGCCGGCCACGTCACGTAGAAGCTCGTCAGCCGAACGCCGTCGGCGGCCAGGCGGTCGAGATTGGGCGTTTTGATTTCAGTTCCGCCATAGCAGCCTAAGTCATTATAGCCCTGGTCGTCCGATACGATCAGGACAATATTGGGAGGCCGTTTCGCATCGCCTTGTCCGGCAAATCCCAAACGTCCCGGCAGCGCCAGCGCCGCCGCTCCAAGCCCCACAGCTTTCAAATACTCACGTCGATTCATCATGGCAATTCCTTTAGCAAGTAGTATCCATTGCGATCAGTCCGCACACACTGTCACCCCTGTGAAAGCAGAGGTCCAGACTGCACGACCTGGATTCCCGCTTTCGCGGGAATGACAGACAGTGATTCGGAACCAAGAACCATTTATCACAGACCGTTCATTTTGTCTTCAGACGGTATTCATAGAGGCTGTACCCCACGTCGCGGCTGGCCCGAACGATCTCGGGGTAGGGCTTGTCGCAAACGTCGATGAAGCCAATCTGGTAATTCTCGCCGTCACCGCGTCCGGTCGTCGCCTGGTCCTTGTACTGGAACCAGTGGGTGCCGACGATGTACGGATTCCTCAGCGCGCCTCGGATGTAGCTGCGGTACTTGTCGGCGCGGTCCTCCTGGTTGGCCGTTTTCCGCAGCCCCGTATGGAACATCCCGCGATCCAGCGCGCCGAAGTGAAACTCACCGATGATAATCGGCATGTCGATTCCCTCGGGCAGGTGAAGCTCTTCGACGCTATACTTGTATTGGTTATAGCAAACGACGTCGCAGAACTTCGCCGCCGCACGCGCTGCGCGGTCGTTGACCCAGGCGAACCGGCATCCCATGTAAAGCTGGTTCGGAGCGGCTTTCTTAAGCTCCTCACGAATCGTTCTGAAGTAAGTCTCCGCCGTCTTCGTATAGAACGCCGTCAAATCGTCCCACGCTTTCTTTTTGTCCGGCTCATCCCTGCTCGCCAGTAGATCGTCCCACGACGCATGCGTCGTGCCCCATGCCTTGTTGAGCTTGTCTATGTCGCCGTATTTCTCTTTCAAGTCCGCGACGAAGACCTTCTTGGCAGGCTGGTCGGCCGGACTTTTCAGAGCCGCCAGCGCCAGCGAGACCTCGTCGCCCCAAGCCAACTCATTGTGCACAAAGGTCCCGACACACCACGGATCGCCAACGGCCCGGCCCTTCTCCGACTCCAATCGCCTTTGCAACGCTTCGCGAAAGCCCGGATCGTAAACGTCGTAGAACTTGCCCCAGTAGCCTTCGGAGCCTTCGAGCGTCCTGGCGTTGTAGCTGATCGTGCAGACGTACGGCGTCTTTCGCATCAAGAAGATAGCGGAATCCGACCAATTGGCGATGGTGTTCATCCCCCAGCTTCTCAGCCTGCGATGCGTTATCTCGGCGAAAGCGTCGGACCAATCCGCCCCGTACTTGCGCAGGAGATTCGCCCGGCTGAAGTCGTAGGTTCGGTAAGGCGAGTGGTCCTTATAATAACCGTGCGGCGCCCAGGCGCCCCGGCCATAGAATTCGGTGAAGGGCGAGCCCTCCTTCGGCAACCACTTCCAATAGCGTTCACGGTCAGTGATCGGCGTGGCGTTCGAGCTGCCGACGCAGTCCACACCGTGCGACCAGAACAATCGCCCTTCCGGATCGACGAGCCACCACTTGCCCCCATATTTCTGGACGCGGAAAAAACCGGTGGCTTCGAGCTTCGGTCCGGCGGTCCAGCCGCCATATTGATCGCGGTCGGAAGGGCCGGGATGAGCGGCAAGGTCTTTTTCCTCAGCTTTGCCCTCTGCGATAAGTTCCGCCAAGGAATGCGTCTTTCCCGGCCAGTCTGCGCGGATGAACTGACCGAACTTATCGATGAAAGGAAGGAACGTCTTGGCGTCACACGCAATGGTCCGTACCATTGGCGCCGGGATTGTCCACGCGGCAGTAGACCGTGACTGACTCGTCGCCAACGTTCTCAACGGACATGGAAACGTATTCGTACTTCGACAGGTTCCATTTCCCCTCCGGCGCTTTGATGGTAATCCCCGGCCACGCCTTCTCATGCCCCGTTTCGATTCGCAGCGTCCCTGCGCCGGACCGCACGACCTTTGCGTCACTGGTCACCACGGAACTGACGTCAAAACTCTCATCAAAACGGACGAGAGTCTGCGCAGGCTGTGCACCATAGAGCTTACACGTTCCCGCCGGGAGACTCCAAATGACCAGCGTGACCAAAATCAACAACCACTTCTTACTCATCGCTTCACCTTTCTGCTAAAAGCGCGTGATATGCAAATTCTCCGCCGCGTGTTTGGAACTTCACCAGATTGCCCTCTCTCTCGAATACAACATTTCGAGTGTCTTCGCCGTCGGCATCCACCGCCACGATGGATTTCAGTTCCACATTTCCAACAAGTATTCGGATGTTGAATGAGTCAATGTCGGGCAAGGGTGTAACAACAATCATGTCGTTCTTTCGTTCATAACGAAATGCGCCATCCGTCGCCACGGGTCCAAAGTCAATCGGTTCGCCTCGCTTGGAGTCGCGGGCGTTGACGTAGCCGCCCGATGAGTTCCGTGACTGTTCGACGATGGCGCCGTCAATACTTTCAATACTCGATTCGATCTTTCCGTTCTTTGCAAAGTACCCATACTGAGCCAGTGCCTTACCCGCAATGGTCCAATCCTCATCGCCGCGATTGACGTATACTTTCGCGCCGGATTTCCACGTGATGATCTGCCTGTGGATATCGCCGTCGGCAAACTCCACTTTCCCGATCTCGTCAAGGGCGATGCTCCGAACGAAATCCTGCGCCAGCCAATACTTCCGCACGGCGCCGCGCCCGAACGCCGCGCGATCCATCATCAGGGCGTGCCCTTCGAGTATCTCCGCACTGATGTAGTCATCGCTCTCAATGCCGTGGCTGCGCCGGTCCCTCCCGCCCTGGTAGCGGTTGGAATAGCCGACGCCGTGCAGGCTGAACTTGTCGTGCAGCACGGCATCAAACCACGGCACACGCTCCCAGTCCTCGCAAGCGAGCTTGATACAAAAACGCCTACTCTCCGGCGTAAGCTGCAAGTGCTGGCAGTCGGCCCCGTCGAGGTAGCCGATCAACTGATCGTCTCCCGCCTCCGATGTCATCGGGGCGTTGCCACCCAAATAATCCCGTATCCAGGCGAAGACTTCGCCCCAGCATCTGCGGGTTTCGAGCATCGAGTGAAAATGGCCGCTCTTATCGTAGAAGTCGAAGCACGGTATCGACGTGAAGACGTCAATGAAATAGTCCGTTGGCTTCAGATTCGGCTTAATCAATCTCAAATTCCGCTGTACGAACGGCATGATATGGTCCGGCCGCCAGCGATAGCTCTGAGCGTCCCGGCCACGGTTGATCCACGCCTTGATCGGCTCGCCCTGTTCGGTGAAACAGATATGATCGTAGCTGTAACCGGCCGCGTCGGGATAGAAGTCGATGTAATTATCGTGCAGTCCCCAAGGGATGTCATGCTCGGCGGAAACCTCGGCAATTTTTTGCATGTCCTCAACTGTGCCAAGCTGTGGCTGGGGCGGATAGATGTCGGGCAGGCGGTAATCATATCCCCATCGCTGCCAGACGTGTACGGTCAGCAGCGAATCCGTCAAGCCGTAGGCGATCATGCGTTTCATCGTCTCGGCGATGTCACTGTAGCGTCCGCCCCAGATATCGAAAACAAATCGCCCCGCCTTGCGCTCGAATCCACCCGATGGGTTTTTGTCATAGAGCGGGCGATACTTGCGGGCGCAATCGAAAGCCCCTTCGACACTCGGCACGAAGGTCATCGTCGCATCAAGATGCGTATGGAGTGAATAGAGCTTCTGATCGGGATTGACCTCCAGGAAATCAGGCGGATTGTCACAAGCCACCAGAAGCGACAGGCCGCCGTCGAAATCGAATCCGACGTGACTGGTCGATAGATTATGCCCGCCGAAACCGGCTTGGAACGCCTCCGGCTTCACAATGCAGTACCCGTGTCCGTAGTACACACGCGGAGCCTTGACGTCCGCCGGCCCTAACGCTATATCCGTGATCCGCTTCGGACATTGGACTTTCACGCGCAAGCCGCTTTTGTCACTCCATAGCTCCGCCGCCAGATCGAACTCGTCACCGTCGAGGGCAAGGTGATGTGTCACGATCAATTTTCCCGACGACTCGTTCTTCTCGGCGGTGACGTTGCGAACCACGATCTGAGATGGCCCCAAGCTAATCCTATGCCGTAGTATGGAAATCCGCAAACCATCAAAGACCACGTGGCGACTACCGCGACCGAACGCAATGGTCGAATCAGCTAACCCGCTCCCGCCCAGAACAATCCCGGCGGTGAAATCATCGTCAAGCCCGAAGACGTATTCCCCCTGGCGGGACGTCCTCTTTGATTCAACAATCTCTATGACACGCCGGTGAAGCTGCTCACGCTCGGCCTGCGTCCTCGCCGGCGGCAAAACCCCCGCGACGACCATCGGCTCACCCCAAAAAGAGGAGTCGCACGTGGTATTGCGCTTCGGCCCCGGATGGCTTTCTAACCGGAGCAGTATTTTCTGTCCGGCGAACTTGCTCAGGTCAACTTCCCCGTCCACCCATCTCTTGCTGTCCGTGTGGCGCTCGAAGAGTTTCTCGTCGCCCACCCACACACGGAACGTCACGCCGTCACTGGGCGGCTCCGTCGCACTATTGTCACGAATGGCGTTGGCAAAGGTGAGCTTGATCGGTGTGATCTTCGGCAGTTGAAGCAAAAACTCGGCGAAGATAGTCCCGCCGCCCGGCTTCCACGGCGGATGCATCACGATGGCGTCTTTTGTCGCGCCGCGCGATATTTTGCCATGCGAGAAGTTGGCCGACGATTCCGCCGACGAGCCTTGCCAGCCGATGGGCATATAGACCAAAGGTTTGTCGTAATAGCACCAGGCCACGCGCTGCGTCTTCAAGAGCCAGAGCGCCAGCGCCCCGTTAGCCGGAACGATATTGACCGGCATTTCGGGCGGTTCCTCGGAGGAATGGACCGCCTTCTCAAAATTCGACCTGAATATCTGGACCGCATGCGCCGCCACGTCACGATCCTGATAGCGAAAGTGAGCATAGACGTGAACGGGGTAGAGCGCCGAACACGCCCCTTCCCGCGCCGCTATCTGGAACGTCGTCTTGGCCTGCTTGCCGGGTGCGACGACGACGCTCGTTTCCGACCGCCCTACCGCGTACCATTCGTCCACAAGATCGGCCATCCGCAACCTTACTTCCAGCGGTGCCTGACCTTTGTTCCCGACAGTGACTTCCACTTCACGAGGCTCACCCAATGCCGTCACGTCCGCGATGTCACCGATTCTCAATTCGAGCGGCCCTTCGGTGACAGCCTGTCCATTGAACGCGAACGCCGCACAGGCAATGGACAAAAGAAGAATGATAGCGCCAATCCAACAAGCTTTCGACATAGCCATCTCTCCTACTACTCCGTCATAACAAAACTGAGAAAATGTCATTGTGAGCGAAGCGAAACAATCTCAATCTTCTGCGTAATCCATACGTAACCCTACGGCTGAGATTGCTTCGTCGCTTCGCTCCTCGCAATGACAAGCTCCCAATTTGAGTTTCAATGTCATACTAACGTGTCAAGAGGTACCACATCGTTCCGTACTTCGGCGACAGCTTCAGGACGTCATCGCTAACCGGCGCCTCATGCTTCGGCGTACCGTCCGGGCCGAGGGCCTCGCATTTCCATTGCCCCGCCGGAAGAGCGACCCTCCCCGTCACGGTCTCAATCAGCACGGGCGAACCGCCCCAGTTCCGTCCGACCGTTTGACGGTCCTTCGAGAATTTCATCCCTGTGTTTTCACACCGTCCGCACGCTGTCACTAAGATCTTCCGGCTTCGATCCAAACCGGATTCGTCGAGAGCCGTAATCGTCAACGACGCAAAACCCGGGGCTGTGACTGAGACCTTCCCGCCAGTCGCTTCGCTGAACCTGTCGCCGTGCCCCACGTAGACCGAGGCTTGGCTGCCCGTCGCGGCATAGAATCCTTCGCCGTTTTCAACGGTCCATTCGAGCTTGCCCGCGCCGCCGCGGGGCTGCATTTTTCTGCCTTCCCTTCGACTGTCGAACATCAGACTGATCCCCGTGCCCAGCATGTCACGCCAGCCGATATTTCCCCGGCCCGCCAACATCGCGGCCGTGTTCCCGCCATATTCGCGCTGAAGCCGTTCCAGCGAGGTCAGAAGATCGCTGGACGGTTCCTTCAGGCCGAAGAACGTGAAGCGTCCCACGTGCCCGATACCCGCGTCGCGGAAGATAGCCGCACCGGCCCGCATGAAGCCCCACTTGGCGGGGTTCGCGTCGATGTCGAAATAGCTATAGAGATGCTCGCGATGCCAGTCGTCCGTACCGTGACTGTATGTATAGAGCCAGATGCCGTCCCAGTCCTGGGCGGCGGCGAAGGACGTGATCATCGGCACGCACGCCGCCTGCGAATCGAGCGGGGCCGGATGGTTATACTCTGTAACGGTGAAGGGCTTGCCGACGAGACGCTCGGCCGCTAAGCGAAATAGAGTCGCCTCGGCGGGATAATCGGTCATGGGCTTTTGGCTGATGAGCCAGTTGCCGCTGTCCCAGGGCCGGCCGGGAAAACGCGGATGCTGCCAGTAGGCGTGACTGTCGATGAAGTCCATGTCACTCTGGCCGTACAATCCCAGCGGGCCGAAGACAATCGTGCCGGTCACCAGGGCCTTGCAGCCCAAGTCGTTCTTAACGAAATTCCGCATCCCGTCGAAGTACTGCTTTTCCGTCTCAGCCAGAAAGCACATCCGGTCGGCTACCCGCTGAGCGCTCTCGTTATCGGCATAGACGGCTACGCTTCCGGCTTCGACGGCCTCATCCTTACCAAGCCCCAGCCTGCCGCCGGGCCGGAATTCCACGTTGGCCAAATAGACGGGGACGTCGCTTCCACCAAAGGCAAAACTGATCCGCGCGTTGTCATCGTCCGACTTGGCCACAAAGCCAAGCTGGAATCGCTGCCATTGTTGCGTTAAGTCCGCCTGCCGGGACAGACCCAGGTTGCTCCACGGGCTATGCGCTTGCGACACGCCGCAACTGATCTTTCGCGCTGCCCCGGCGGCGGCGTCAAAAATCACCGTGTAATACTGCCCCGCCTTGACAGCCAGCCCGCCCTGGTTCAACTGAAGGTGCCATTCGGTCTGGTCTGACTTGTCGATCCTGATATTCAGCGCCTCCCGGTTGCGGTAGAGCTTGCGGGACGTCGAGGCTTTGCACTGTTCATGCTGCTCAAGATTCCAACCGCTCGGAACGTTTGCACCTGGCGAGCTTTTCTCGAAGTTGCTGTTGGTCAGCAGATTCTCTCCGAGCGGGTGCGTGCCTCGTGCCCAGGCCGCACGCAGCTTTTCGTTCGAGCCGTATTTCTTTTGCAACCAGGCGTTGAACTGCTTGCGAAGGATTTCCGCGTAGTATGGTGGAAGCGTCCGAAGTGTTTGCTCACTACTCCACATGAAGAAGCTGTTCTCATTGGTGATCTCGACCAGCGCGACCGCCGGGTCGTCGGCGTAGCGGACCTTGCGATAGGGATTCGTGTGCGTCAGCAATTCGCGGGCAATCTGCCTCTGAGCATCGACCAGCGCGGGCGTGAAGATGTTGGAGATTTTGTCGTACTGGCGGTTTGTTTCGGGCAAGCCGAGATATTGGCTGTGTGCTCTGCCAACGTGGAGGTTGATATCGACGCAAATCCCGCGCCGGGCCAATTGGTCGATGAAGAAGTCCAGCCTGTCGAGCGCCTCCGGCTCGATCGTTTTGCCATCCGGAGCGTTCCACAGGCCGCGAGGCCAGCGCGCCGAATCCATGTGGTGACATCGCACGGCGTTCACCCCAGCGGCAGCCAGGCGCTCGGCCACGTACGGGGCGTCCTCGTGTTTGGGGAAATTCGCCCCGAACGAAAGATCCACGCCCCACAGACGCGCCCGCTTCGTGCCGCGATAGAAGTGGCCGGAGCGCACGGTCAGGCGTTCGGAGTCCGGATTGAACGGCTCGCCCGGAACAGCCGCGATCAGCGAACCGACGTTCGGTTTTGTGGGAATGACGAATGGGACAAAATCGTCCGCCACCGCCCGGCCGCACACGAGAGCGCCCGAAATAAACGCCAGAATCAGAAACAACCTCGCCGATCCTATTCTTGTGCTCTTGAGGACGAGTCCGCGGCGTTCGTGGAGTATCATATTTGCCTCCCATTGACGTAAAACACGTTGCATTCGGCACACCAACTTCCGCTGCAAATAATATAACCCGAGCCGCTCACGATCAATGGAAAAACGCGCTTGTCTCTCGCGTCGCGGGCGTCTCGCCGGCGCGTATTGAGGAAAGCGATTTGGAGTTCGTAATGGTCCTTGCATAAAGCACTGAGGCCCCTTATGATTGGCCCGATTAACGCAACCTTCAGGTAGAAAGCCGATAATTGGAGACCTTCATGGCACACAAATTTGTCAATCAGATTCAGCCGGGCGAGACCATCGACGACGTCTACATCGTCCGAGACCCCATCCTCCGAAGCACCACACGCGGCGACCTCTATATCGCAATGTACCTGCTGGATCGCACCGGGCAATTGAACGGCCGGATGTGGCAGGCGACCGAGACGATCTACAGGGCGCTGCCCCAGCCCGGCTTCGTCCATATCAAGGGCCGCAGCGAGCTTTACCAGAGCAACCTGCAAATCATCATCAACAATATCAGCGTGATCGACCCGGCCACGGTCAACATCGAAGACTTCCTCGCACGAACAAAGAAGGACCAAAAGCAGATGTTCGAGGAGGTCAAGAAGATGCTCGGCGGGATAAAGAACCTGCAACTGTACACCCTGATCCAGGCCTTCTTAGACGACGCCGAGCTGATGGGCAGATTCTGCAAAGCCCCGGCGGCGATGAAACTCCACCACGATTGCATCGGCGGCCTGCTCGAACACACGCACAATATGCTGCGCGTAGCCGTGGCGATACTGCCGCTCTACCCGGATGTGCAAGCCGATCTTGTTCTGGCGGGGATTCTGCTGCACGATATTGGCAAAACCGAGGAGCTGGCCTACGACATGGCCTTTTCATACACCGATACAGGCCAGTTGATCGGGCACATCGGCAAAAGCCTGCTGATGCTCAACAAAAAGGCGGCTGCACTGCAAGCCCAAGGCTCGCCCATCGACCCGGCGATCCTCGACGCGCTCGGCCACATTATCCTCTCGCATCACGGCGCGTACGAGTTCGGCTCGCCCAAGCTGCCCGCCACGGCCGAAGCCTTCATGGTCTGCTACATCGACAATCTCGACGCCAAGATCAACCAGGTCCACAACGCCATTGCCAACGAGCAAAGCGACTCGAACTGGACCGCCTGGCACAACTCCCTCCAAACCCGTCTCTACCGAAAACGCCTCGAATAGAAAAGGGATTCTTCGCTGGATTATCGAGCAAGAATCATAGCTTACGTCGGTGCGATGCATTGCGCGCTACGCACTTGGTTGTGAGGCTGAGGGAAGGTAGTGGGTTAAGTGGTGAGGTGTGGTAGTGAGTCTTGGGCCGCGAATCCACCCACGACTCACTACCCACAACCCGACCCACTTCATCACCTCATCCTCACTACCCAACCCAAAACGAGTGAAGTACGACGGCTCGTACGTCACTCGCTACAGCAGGTTTCGGAGCATTTCGAGGGCTTTCTTGTCACCGTGGCGCTCGGCGTGCTCTTTGAGGAAGGCGCGATGCCGATCCAGAATGGGCCTGAAATCGGGATTGTCCGCCTGGTTCACCATCTCGCCCGGGTCCATCTCCATGTCCACTAACGATTCGCGGCGCTGCCCTTCGCTGTACAGGCAATATTTGTATCGCTCGCTGCGTACCATCCGCCCGTGCGGCTTCAGGTCCTTGCCATCCACGGGCTCGCACTGGACCATGTGATTCTCGCACACCACGTACTCGCGGTTCCACGCGGGCGCTGCGCCCATAGCCGGGGCCTTCAAGCTCCGGCCCGGCGAGCCAACGGGCGCGCGGATGCCCGCAAAATCGCAGATCGTTGGAATCACGTCTGTGCCCGTGTTGAGCAGCACGGCCGACGTCCCCTTGGGCGTCTTGCCTTTCCAACTGATGATGAGCGGAACCCGGGCGGATTCGTCGTAGAAAACGGTCTTCTGGTTCCAACGATGCGCCCCGTGGCAATCGCCGTGATCGGCCAGGAAGACGACGACCGTGTTCTCCTCGTGGCCGGACTCGCGCAGGGCCGTCAGGACAACGCCGACGTACCCGTCCACCCTTTCGATCAGGCGGTAGTAGCCCCATATCAGCCGGCGCCAATCGGCCCGCGTGTAGTCCCCGACCGGGAACAGCCTGTGGGCCTGATAAGACTTGCGCATGTGGGTCATGATGTCGGTCTCATGCTCCGGCGGCGCGGAGTTCGCCCGCATCGGGGGACGCTCCGCAACGGGCGGCGGATCGGGGAGCTGCGCTCCGGGAATCTTCTCCTTGCGCGACCACTGGCATATCTCGTGAGGTCCGAGGAACGACGCCACCGCCAGGAAAGGCTGCTCGTGCGGCTTCCGGACGAACTCGGCGACGGGCACGGGGTCGCGTTGCGGCCCGCCCGCTTTGAACGTCTCGAACCCGTGCACGTCCTTTCGCTTGCCGTCGAGCGGGATGTGCCACTTGCCGAAGAACGCGGTTTCGTAACCGGCGTCTCTGAAGATCTTGCCCATGAACGTGAACGCGGCCGGGTTGAGCTTCGGCCCGCCGTTCGTCTGGACGGCGGTCTGGTGGGGGAAGCGGCCGGTGAACATGGACGTGCGCATGGGCATGCAGAGGGGATTGGGCGTATAGGCCCGCGTGAAGCGCATGCCATTTTCCGCCAGCGAGTCCATGTGAGGCGTGTGAAGATACTTGGTGCCCATCACGCAGCTCATCGCGTCGGAGAACTGCTGGTCCGTCATGATAATCAGAATATTCGGCCTCCGCGCGGCCCC
>JARRQQ010000112.1:0-13329 GCA_037381725.1 Sedimentisphaerales bacterium | reverse complement strand
CAACAGCTTCCACTGCAACGGCGACCAATCGGGCAAGGGGTACTCCAACTACCGCTATCGCCCCTTCACCTTGGAGGGTAACTTCGCCGCCGCAGCGGGCTTGCAGCAGATGTTGCTACAAAGCTACTCGGGGACCATTCGCCTCTTCCCGGCGGTTCCGGCAAGCTGGAAGGATGTTTCGTTCAAGATGCTCCGCGCCGAAGGGGCGTTTCTGGTCTCGGCGATCAGGCGAAACGGTTCCGTCCAAACCGTAGAAATCACCCCCGAGAAAGGCGGCTTCTGCCGGCTCGAAAATCCGTTCGGCGGCGCGGACTATGAAACAAGCGGCATCTCACGCGACGCAATAGGCCGAGATGGAAACGATCTGCTTATCCGAACCAGGCCGGGGCAAAAGATAAGCCTAACCCGAAAGGTGGATTACTAAACTGACCGACTCACCCTGTCATCCTTGCGGAGGCAGGGATCGAGAGATACAACGGATTTGGCGGAATCCCGTGAGAAGGAGTTGATGCTGTGAACAAAGCCACTCTATTCCTGTGTGTCGTAGCCATTGTCGTCAGTGCAGCCGCCACCGTCTTTTCAAAGACTTACGACGTTGTCATCACCTCAGGGGACATTTACGACGGTTCCGGCGGGGCTCCATACATCGCGGACGTCGGGATCAAAGACGGGCATATCGCGGCTATCGGGCGGCTCGGGAAAGACGCGGACACGGTTGTCGATGCCAACGGTCTCGCCGTCGCTCCGGGCTTTATCAACATGCTGAGCTGGTCCAATGAATCGCTGATCGAAGACGGACGCTCGCAAGGGGAAATCCGGCAGGGCGTGACGCTCGAAGTGATGGGTGAAGGCTCGTCCATGGGGCCTTTGAACGAGGCGATGAAGCGGGACATGCGAGCATCACAGGGGGACATCAAGTACCCGGTCGAATGGACGACGCTTGGAGAATTTCTCGAATATCTTGTCAAGCGAGGCGTGTCACCGAACGTTGCCTCGTTCGTCGGGGCGGCCACAGTCCGCGCGCATACCCTCGGATATGGTGACATTCACCCCACCGCCGGACAGCTCGACCAGATGCGGCAGCTCGTGGCGCAAGCTATGCGAGAAGGCGCGCTCGGCGTCAGCTCGGCGCTGATTTACGCTCCCGGCGTCTACGCCAATACAGACGAGTTGATCGCTCTCGCGGAAGAAGCGGGTCGATACGGCGGCGTGTATATTTCGCACATTCGCAGCGAGGGCAACGGTCTCCTCGAAGCACTGGATGAAATGATAACGATATCGCGAAAGGCAAACGTAGCCGCGGAGCTGTATCACATGAAAGCCGCCGGTCAGGCAAACTGGCCCAAGCTCGATGCCATGATTGGAAAGATCGAAAAGGCCCGGGCCGAAGGGCTGCACGTCACGGCCGATATGTACACCTACACAGCGGGGGCAACGGGCCTGGACGCCGCCATGCCGCCCTGGGTGCAGGCGGGCGGGCACCGCGCGTGGGTGACGCGACTCAAAAACCCGAAAATCCGACAACGTGTCATCAGGGAGATGTCCTCACCGACGGACGAGTGGGAGAATCTGTATCTTCTGGCTGGGTCGGCGGACAAGGTTCTTTTAGTCGGTTTCAAGAACGAATAGCTCAGACACCTGACCGGAAAGACGCTCGGCGAGGTCGCCCGGGTGAGGGGCGCGTCGCCGGAGGAAACGGCCATCGACCTGGTCATCGAGGACGAGAGCCGTGTTGAGACGGTCTATTTCCTCATGTCGGAAGAGAACGTAAAAAAGCAGATCGCGCTGCCCTGGGTAAGCTTTTGCTCGGACGCTGCGTCGCGTGCCACCGAGGGCGTCTTCCTGAAGTCCAATCCTCATCCGCGCGCCTACGGCAATTTCACCCGGCTCCTGGGCAAGTACGTCCGCCAGGAAAAGGTCATCTCTCTGGCCGAGGCGATCAGGCGGCTGACCTCGTTGCCGGCGGACAATCTTAAGCTCGACCGGCGGGGGAGGCTTCAAAAGGGGTATTTTGCCGACGTCGTGGTTTTCAACCCAAAAACAATTACAGACCGTGCGACGTATGAAGAACCACATCAGTATGCAACCGGCGTCATCCACGTTTTCGTCAACGGCGTCCAGGTGCTCAAAGACGGTGAGCACACAGGCGCCAAACCCGGTCGTGTCGTAAGAGGGCCGGGATGGAAAAAGTAAAAGGACGCGATCAAGAACAGGAGTAAGGAAAATGAAACGACTTGGCTTACTATTCGCCGCGCTATCACTCACTCTCACCGTCTCAGCTCTTGCCGAAGAGCGGGCGCAGACCTCTGTTCCGGATCGAATCAGCGTGTGCGATTACGGCGCAATCGGTGACGGTCGGACAGATGATACCGCCGCGTTCCAGAAAGCACTGGACGTTGCGGGCCAGGCCGGTGGAGGCATTGTTTACGCCCCGCGCGGTAGCTATTTCTTTGCGGGCCATCTGAACGTGCCGAACGCCGTGACGTTGGCTGGCATCTGGCAATCCGTGCCTGCTCACAACGGCATACGGAATCCGGGCCTTCCCAAACCGACGGACGACGGCACCGCGTTTCTCGTGACGGACAGCGCGGGTCGCGAGGACGGGCCGGCCTTCATCACTCTCAACACAAATAGCACGCTCAAGGGCGTCGTGCTCTACTATCCCGAGCAGAACGTTAATGATGTTCCCAAGCCCTACCCCTGGGCCATCGCCATGCGAGGCAAGAACCCGGCGGTGCTCGCGGTCGAGATGCTCAATCCGTACAACGGAATCGACGCCACGCGGAACGAGCGTCACCTGATTCGCGACGTTCACGGCCAGCCGCTCCGGCGAGGCATCCTGGTCGACGCCATCTACGACATTGGACGCATCGAGAACGTGCATTTCAATCCGTGGTGGAGCATGAAGCCCAAGCTGTTCCAATGGCAAATGGAAAACGGCGAGGCATTTATTTTCGGCCGGTCCGACTGGCAGTACGTTCTGAATACCTTCTGCTTCGGCTATAACGTCGGCTACAAATTCATCCACAGCAAAACAGGCGTGTGCAACGGCAACTTCCTCGGCATCGGTGCCGACGATTGCTACACGGCTCTCGTCGTCGAGCAATGCGCCCCGTTCGGGCTGCTGATTACCAACGGCGAGTTCGTGTCTTTTCATGGGCCGGACCCGACGATGATAAACGTCGCACAGAGTAACGCGGGCAGCGTCCGCTTTTCGAACTGTGCGTTTTGGGGCCCATGCAACCAGATCGCCAAGATCGCCGGGAGGGGGACCGTCGGCTTTGCCGATTGCACGTTCGTCCAGTGGGGCGTCAAGCAGAAGGATCGCGCGGCCATCCAGGCCGAAAGCGGCACCATACTAATCCACGGATGCGAGTTCCGTCAGAACCTGTCGCACATTCGGCTTGGCAAAGACGTCAGCCGGGCGGTCATCACTGGAAACGTTTTCAAAGGCTCGGAACAGATCATCAATCAATCCGAGGGCAACGTGCAAATTGCCCTGAACGTCGGCGACTAAAACACGGCACGGCTACTTCGTCACCGCGCGTTCGAGATTCTCTATTGAATTTCATCCTCCGATGTGATAGCATATCTTCGTGATGCCGGTCTCCCCGGTTCTATGATGGAGTCGAGTTGTGAGGAATCGAAAAGGTTTTACGTTAATTGAGTTGCTGGTCGTCATTGCTATCATTGCCCTGCTGCTGGCGATCCTGCTGCCGTCACTGAGAGCCGCCAAGAACCAGGCCAAGGCCGTCATTTGCAAGTCGAACCTCAATCAGTGGGGCAAATTGTTCTATCTCTACACCCAGGACAATGACAGCAAGTTCATGGTCTGGAAAGCCTCCAGCGAGCCGGGCGGCGGTACGTGGATTGTCCCGCTCATGCCCTACTACGAATCGGGCGGGGAGAAAGCCCGCCTGTGCCCGATGGCCACGAAAACCGAGGAGGAGGGCGAAACAGTCCCTGCTCACATGGCGTGGGACTGCCAGATCGGTGAAAAGGTCCACAAGAACAGTTACGGAATCAACAATTGGTGCTACGACCTGCGGCCGGGCGTGACCACGGTGTGGGGATTGCAGGAGGCGGACCGAAGATCCTGGCGCCGCATCGACGCGAAAGGCTCCGCCCGGATTCCGATGTTCCTGGAGTGCTGGCGATGGGGCGGCGGCCCAACTACGCGCACCGATCCGGCGCCCGACGATGAGTCGATCCGCTATAATACTGGGTTCGGACGTTATTCCATGAACCGCCACGCCTACACGATTCACGTGTGCATGATGGACGGCTCGGTGGACAGGGTGAGGCTCAAGGCCCTCTGGGACCTCAAGTGGCACCGGACATACAGCATGATGGACCCGCTGCCGCAGTGGCCCGAATGGATGGTGAACCTGCCCGGCTCGTAACCGGTATCAGCCGAGCTGAATGGAACCACGTCATTTTGCCCCCCACTCGCGAACATGAACGAATTAGGCACAATCGTCAAGGCCAAATGGGAGACGTGCTCCAGCGTCGCCGGCGTCCGATGGCAAAGAACATGGACGATTGACTATTACTTTTCGATGCTTCGGCAAGCTCCCGGCGTGGGCACGAAGGGCTGGATGCGACGAATCGCGTCGACGTAGCCTGACAACCTTGGGTTTCTGGATCCCCGGTTTAGCAGTGATGACGAGATGGATCGAGCGGTCTGAGGTACTGTCAAATCTTCCCATATTGAGTCCATTCGGACTCGCGCACGATAACCCGCGCCAAACACACGCAGGGCGGACGCGAATTGCTCATGACCAAATGCGCGTCAAGATGTGCCTGGCGTGATGTGCGAAGGTCAGCTTTGTTTGGCTTTCAGTGCGTTGAGCTTTTTGGCCAGGCGTGATTTTTTTCGGGCGGCCGTCTTCTTGTGCATCGTGCTCGTGGCCGCGGTTTTATCCAGCTTCTGCGTTACCAGCCGGAATTCCTCACTGGCGGCCTGGGCGTCGCTTTTGCCGAGAGCCTCTTCGAAATGCTTGATCTGCGTCTTCACCTGGCTCTTGCGCGCCCGGTTTATTGTCCTTCTCTGGACGTTCTGTCTTGCTCTCTTTTTCGCCTGTAACGAATGTGCCACTGTCCACTCCTATTCACCGTCATTCTTCTGTTCAATCGCCGGATCTTATCGAAGGGCCGATCTTGTTTCCGTATTTATACAGTCTCCCGCATGAATTGTCTACACCTGTCCTCAGCCTTTATCATTTTTCGTATCTTGCTCTTTCTTCTGTTTGGTTCTAAGCGCGTCCACGCGGGCGCTGACGTCTTTGTAGGCGAAGTCGATCTGGGCGATCTTGCGGTAGACGTCCAGAGCCTCTTGCAGGTCGCCCCGTTCCTCGTACGCCCGAGCCAGATTATACCGCAATTCCTTGGCGGTGGCATCCTCTTTCAACTCGTAGGCGTTCATCGCCTGGGTGAACACGTCGATTGCGTCGTCAAGCCACCCCTTCGCGGAGAAGCAGACGCCCACCTGGTTCATCGCGGCGATCTTGCGCCTGGGATCTCGCTGCGCTTCCTGGAAAAGAGGAATCGCTTCGTTATACTGCTTGTCCCGGGCCAGCCGTACGGCGTACTCGTACTTGGCCGCCAGGTCGGTCGGGTAATTTTTTACACAGAGTCGGTAGTGCTCCAATTCAGAAGCATCCAATTGCGTGGACAACTCGTCGAGTTTGGTCTTTGCCTGGGCGTCCTCGGGATTCGATTCGAGCTTGGCTTGCGCTTCTCTAATCCACCGTTTGAGCTGTTTGATCCTGAGCATGCCCGCGCGCCGCTGGAAGCTGAAATCACTCTTGTTTTTGTAAGCGTTCTCAAGCAGTTGTATGGCGTTGTTCTCCGCCTCCTCGGTCTCCAGGTCCGAAAGGGCGTCGGCCAGCTCAAAAATGTTCGCCGGCAGGTCCGGATTTTGGGCCATCTTTTTCCTGGCGTCTTCCACGGCCTTGATGCGGTAGTCTTCGGTCTTGACGACGCCGGCCTGGCCGTGGAGTTTCTCCTGGCTTTCGCGGTCCTTAATGGATTTTCTGAAATCGCCCTCACCGTCGTATTTACCCCGCGCCATTGTCAGCTCGGCGGAAAGATCCGTAAACTCGTCCGCCAGTCCCTTGTCGTCGGGCCGGAGCTTCGAGGCTCGCTGACAGGCGGCAATCGCTTTGTCGAATTGACCGAGGGCGCAGTAGGCGTCTTTCAACAGGATATAGGTCTGGGCGGAAGGTTTCTCGGAGGCGTTGGTTGTCTGGAAGATCAGATTGGCGATCCAGCCGGCAGTCTTCACGTAACCGCCCGCCACCGCGGCCTTCAGCATCGCCTCCGCATAGGGCATATGGTCGGGGTTCTTCACGAACAGATACTCGGCATTGAGCATCTGCTCAAGCGGCGTTTTACCTCGCAGGCGTTTGACTTTGTCCATCACGGAGGACTTCTTGCCGCCTTTTTCTCGCCGCTGCAATCCCAGTTCGCACAGCGGCAAGTGGCCTTCCCTCAGCGCATCCGGCGCGTGGCGCAGACCCTGAAGGTACATGTCGATCGCATAATCGAAATTCCCTGTTTCGGCCACGTCGCGCGCTTTATCAAAAAAGGCCTGGGCTTTGCTCGCCGCTTTGCTATTGTCTTCGGACATCAATTCTCACCGGATCAGTTCCGTAGCTTATAAGACCGAAATATGGTATTGTTCGGCTGATTTTTGTCAATAAATAAATGGCTTGTGTCTCAAATCGGGTTATGCTATAAGACTCGCGATACAGAATGTAGAGTTTCGGAACCAAAAATGTGGGATACGGACGGTGGGGCCTCCAATCTCAGTGAGATGGGGATCCCACCGACCTGAGAAGGGGGGTGTTTACGGAGTAGACCGATATGATGAATGCGCTCGAGCAGTACGATCCTCAAATATACGAGCTGATCCGGCAGGAAAGGGCACGCCAAAGCGGGTCCATCCGGCTGATCCCCTCGGAGAACTACGTCTCCAGGGCAGTCATGCTGGCCAGCGGCGGCTGTCTGACGAACAAGTACGCCGAAGGTTATCCCGGCCACCGCTACTACGAGGGCCAGGAGGTCACCGACCTGATCGAGAAGATGGCCCAGGATCGTGCTAGGAAGCTGTTCAAATCCGATCACGCCAACGTTCAGCCTTACTCCGGGTCCGTGGCGAACATGGCCGCGTACGCCGCACTCGTCGAGCCGGGCGACACCATCATGGGGATGTCTCTCACCGACGGCGGCCACCTGACCCACGGCGGCAAAGTCTCCCTCACGAGCAGATTTTTCAAGTCCGTTTCTTATCGTGTGAATCCCGAGACCGGGCTGATCGACTTCGACCACGTCAGGGATATGGCCAAACAGCACAGGCCCAAGCTTATCATTTCCGGCGCCACGGCCTACCCGCGAGAGATTGACTTTGAGATTTTCGGTCAGATCGCCGCCGAGGTCGGCGCTTATCATCTCAGCGACATCGCCCACATTGCGGGTCTGGTCGTCGCCGGTATCCACAAGAGCCCCGTTCCCCACGCCGATGTCGTCTCGACTACGACCCACAAGACGCTCCGCGGCCCTCGCGGCGGGATGCTGCTCTGCAAAGAGGAGCACGCCACGAAGGTGGATCGAGCCGTCTTCCCCGGGCTGCAGGGCGGACCGCACATGCACACGATGACGGCTATCGCCGTGGCGATGGCCGAGGCCGACACGCCCGAGTTCGTGGCCTACGCCAAGCAGATCGTCAAGAACGCCAAGGCCCTGGCCGAGAAGCTGCTCGAATACGGCTTCAAACTCAGCTCAGGGGGTACGGACAACCACCTGATGCTCATCGACCTGCGCAACAAGAACATCCCGGGCAGGAAGCTCGCCAAGGCGCTGGACCGGGCACGCATCGTGACCAACTACAACAGCATCCCGAACGACCCGTCGCCGCCGGCGAACCCGAGCGGCTTGCGGCTCGGCACACCCGCGATCACAACGCGTGGCATGAAGGAAGAACAGGCCGGAGAAATCGCCCGCCTGATCAACAAGGTTGCCGAGAACATCGACAATGAATCGATCATTGAGGAGGTCGGAAAGGAATCGCTGTTGCTCTGCTCGCAATTTCCTGTGCCTGACCACTTCATCAAGAATAACGGCAGATAAGCCGCTCCCGCGTCTCGACCGGCGAGGTATTCCCCGATACCGGTCGCGTCTCGGCGTTCGTGCGTTCCACGGCAATGTCGCAGAAATCCGTATAGTCACTAAGTTAGCCGTCCGTGTCTCAAATGCTGATCGGAATAAAACTCGAAATCGGTTTTTCGCAGGATCCACTATACCGCAAGCTGTACGGCGGTCGTGATGTCCCGGCCTATCTAGCCAGCCTTGACTTCACGGCTGCGGAGACACCCATCGGCCCACACACCGAGCATGAAGCGCTCCAGGAGCACGTCGCCCGTTGCCGGCAAGCCGGGCTGCGAGTCTCGCTTCATCCCTATTGCGAGGGAACGGTTTGCGATCCGGCGTCCTTCTCGCTGGAGCCTGCCAATCCGTGCCGGTCTTACCACGAACGTTTCCTGGCCTGGGCCGGGGAGATATCCCAGTTGCAGCAATCCGCGACCGTCGTGAACATTCATCCCGCGACCGGGCCTCTTGCTGCGCCCCGGCGCGACCTTGTTAAAAGCTCTATCTCCTTCTTCTCGTGGACACGGCAGTGGTGTTCGCGCAACGCGCCCGACGTCCACATCGTCGCGGAGCTTCAGTTCAGCCCCGACCCCGGCGAGCCTGTCCAGCGCGTGGGCACGACCTATGACGAACTACTGGAGATCGTAGCGGGCAGCGGAGTCCCGGCTTGCTGGGATTTTGGCCACGCTTATTTCAATGCGAAACGGTTCGGTGTTCCACTCCTTCCGCCGCAGGCTCTGCTGGAGCGCATCGGCCACGTTCACTGTCACGACATTTGCAAGGGCGACCATTGCCCGCTCGTTTACGACACGCTTCCCTGGCGGGATTTCATCCGATCCCTTCTCCGGCAGGGCTACGACAAAACAAGAATATTCTGTGCCGGTAGAGGAACCAGAGCAGCAGCCATTTGACGGCTAACACGCCTAAGGGCAGAATGAGCGGCGCGATCAGCCCCGCGTTTGCGGCTACGCCGGACAGGAAGAATCCGGCTATGCCCTCGAAATCGACGAACCGCTGAAGGAAGTAAATCGTGATGGGATTGACGCCAATCACCACGAAAAACAGGGTCCATTTTCGGTAGCCCTTGACGTCGATAATCCAATAGAACAGCGCCAGCAACAGCAGGCACCAGCCGGCTGAGAAAAGCGTATATGAGCTGGTCCAGATGATCTTGATGATCGGAAAAGCGAAGCTCCACACGTACCCGGCTACGACGCACGCAACGCCGGCGATGGCCAGGCCGCTTGCCTTTTGCGAACCGGAACGGCCCGAACGAAGCCAGTGCGCCGCCAGCGCGCCGAGAAGCACCGTGCACACCGCCGGGAACGTGGAGATGAAGCCCTCGTTGTCGCCGTAGCCGTAGTAGAGCTCGCCAGGAATCAGATGCTGGTCGATGTACGAGGACAGGCAGCCCTCCATCGTCATCACACCGGCGCCGAAGTCGGGCACGGGTATCAACGCCGAGGCGAGCCAGTAGAGGATCAGCACCGCGCCGACGATAATTGCCTGTGTCCGCCACTTTGTGTGAGCCACGATCAGCGCCCCAAAGAAGTAGCACACGCCGATTCGCTGAAGCACGCCCGGCCAGCGCATCTGGGACCACTCGAAATTCAGCAGACCGTTGTAAATCAGGCCCAGCAGGATGATGACGGCGCTTCGCTTGAGAATGTGCAGGTGGATCGAGGCTGTGCTTTGCCCGCGCTGCTGCCGGCGAGACAAGGCAAACGGCAATACCAGGCCCACGATGAATAAGAACAGCGGAAAGATCAGGTCTTCGTAGTGAAAGCCCTCCCACTTGACGTGATCGAGCTGCTCCTTGATCGTCCGGGTGACGGGGTTGTCCCACACGTCGGCCAGGTGGCTGAGCACCTCGCCGCCCCCGATGATCCACAGCATATCGAAGCCCCGAAGCGGTTTTGCGCGAGCCCACAAGGGGCCTTATTCCATAATCCTTTCTCCTACAAAGCTTTACGTCCGTTAAGTCCAACCGGAATTGGCTTTGTTTTGCATTAAACGCCATGATTGCTGACACGGCGGAGAGGCCGATTGGCTTTGTTTTTTCAGGATCGCCACGAGTCTCGCGGCCGGTTGATGTTTATCAGGGCTAATAAATGCGAAATCAGTAAAAAGATGAACGAATTTGTGAAAATTGACATAAATCTGTAAAAACTTGTGCGTTTTTAGTCCCAAAGGCACAACGTCATATACATATTGACTGCGGCTCTCCGATCTCGCGCTCTCGCCGGTCAACCAAAAGGAGTAGATTGGCTTTGTTTTTCAAAACAGGTCTTGTCGACCAATTCGAAATTCACTTCCCTGGTATCCTGATGCCCTGATCGCCTGATCTCCTTCACGCCGTCATCCGCCTTCACTATTGACCAAATACCATTCACTATCGACCGCATTGTATGTTAGATATATATTATACATTGCTAGCCCGCATTTGTCAAGTGAAAACCTCGCCAAGCCTCAAGCACCACCTCATTTGAACGGTAGGGTACGGTGCATCGCACCATTTGGCTGCGTGCCGGGCCTCTCTCCCTCAACTAATTCACAATTCAAGATGTGACCCTGTTTCTCCCCTGTACTGGTCGACTCGGTACAGGCCGCCTTTTCACCTGCGGCAGGTTCGTGGCGGATTATTCTTTCGCTCCGTGCTTGCGCAGCAGTTCAACGATGTCGGTGTGACCATTTTCTTTGGCCAGAGTCAGGGGGGTCTTGCCATACCAGTCTTTGGCGTTCACATTTGCCCCGTGGTCAAGAAGCATTTCCGCTTGTGTCTTTTCGCCCCGCTGAGCCGCATAGTGTAGCGGTGTTCGACCTTGTGTCCTTTCCACAATATTTGGGTTTGCGCCCTTTTCAAGAAGCACCTTTGTCATATCCGCGTTGCTGGGCCAAACCGTATAATGCAAGAGCGACCAACCCCATCGGTCTGCCGCATTGACGTCGGCTCCATAGTCTAAGAGTAGTTCGAGGTCATGTGCGTCGTTACGCTCGTTACGCCCGAGTGCTTGGAACGATGCTTCTTCATCCGGCTTGTCATCTTTGGAGGTGATAGCGCCTTTGGCTTGAAGCAGGTCGATCAGTTTGCAGTGGCCGTTTTTGACGGCGAAATGGATGGGGGTATTGCCGCTCTTGTCTTTGGCATTGACCTCCGCCCCGTGGGCCAGAAGGACCTCGGCAGGATGATCGAGACGGGTGCCTTGCTTTCTTATCATGGACACACGGTGAAGGGGCGTCTGTCCTGCCTCGTTCCTCGCGTTAACGTCAGCACCTTTGGCGATAAGCAACTCGAGCAAGTCTCTTTTTACATACGGGGAATCAGCCGCGGCGTGCAAGGGCGTATTGCCGGCTATGTTTCTGGCGCTGATACTGGCTCCGTTGGCGAGGAGCAACTCGGGCACGAACCTCCACCCAAAATTAGCGGCAATGTGCAGGGGGGTTTGACCGGCTGTATCCGTTTCATTGACGCTTGCCCCTTTGGCAATAAGAACTTTAGCCACTTCTCTCTGGCCGTAATAGGCCGCTTGGTGCAGAGGCGTCATACCTCTGTTGTCTTTCGCATTGACATCGGCGCCTTGTGAAATCAGTTTCTTGATCCGTTCAACATCACCATTCTTTATAGCCATGAGAAATAAATTAGCATCTTTTGCTTTTTCAGTGCGCTCTATCATCTGCTTTGTTGAAGAGACAATCTTGCTCGTTGGATACTCATCTATAAGTTTCTTGAATGCAGACAGCGCAGCATCGAACTGTCCCGCTTCAAAATGTGACTGGCCGATCCAATATTGGGCATCCTGTGCTATCCTACTGTTGGGTGACAGGCTTATTGTCTTCTCGTATTCGGCAATAGCGGCATCGTAATCTGCGGCTTTGCGCAGTTCATTTGCCTTTTGGAAGTTTTGTTCAGCTTTTGTATCTTTCTCGGAGGCAACATCAGGCAAAGCCAACGACGATGCTCCGAGTACGATTGTCAAAATCATATGTACCGTCAGTGTGATTAGTTTTCGGTTATTCATTGTGATTTCCTTTTACTTTGAGGCGCGGATTGACTGCGCCATATCCATCAATTGTGACATTTCAATGTTTCCAATCAGTACATAAGAAACCTCATCATCCCTCCACGCAAGAATGGTCCCGCCTGGCTGCTCTTTCTGGCGATATACTGCATATTCTCTGAAGTCCTTCGGCTCAAGCCCTCGCTGGCCGTCGAGAGATTGCTCGAACAGCGAGATCGAATCGATGCCATTCGTATAGAGCAGTTGTAAAGCATCTCGGCTATGAATCCTTCTGATCTGATCGAGACAAAAGCCGGGGAAAAGCCTTGCCGGTGCTCGAAGTTCGAAATCAGACAGTTGCTGGGCTTCGGGGAGAGTCAGTGTATACCCGTCGGAGATTACAGGATCTTTCGATGAGTCGATTTCCCGCTCGGACGACGGACCTCTGACGATAACGCCGGGATTCACGTATTTCTGATCATCCAGAAATTCATAATACATGACGTCACGTGGACTAACAGACAACTGCGCGGGCTGTTTCGCCGCTTGGGTCAGAAAAGCACGTCGGGCGACGACGTCCCTATGCTCCTGCAGATACAGGTTGATGGTGGTTGTGTTATCAGGCTCAGCCTGAGGGACAACCTGCCGGGCAGCAGTGACCTCCTGTCGAGCTTGGGCCAAATCATGTTTCAGGTCAGCCGTGTTTCTATACAGCACTAAGCACGCCACGGTGAGAGATATGGTCAGACATCCCATTGTCAAAGTGCCGGTTCTGCTTGCCACCAATATCCGCCACATGCTTGGCCGGTATCGAGTAAGTGGTTGCCTGGTGGAATTCTTCTGCGCTTCCAACGTCTCGCGGAGGGTCCGTTCGTACATGTCGGCGCTGGGTGCGATACTCCACCTCTTGATCAGCGTCTTTATCTCTTTCAGTCTCATTGGGGCATCTCACCATCTAACTCTGATCGGAGTTTCTTCAGGGCGCATCTGTATCGACTACACGCCGTGTTGGTCGAAACTTGCTGTAACCGCCCTATTTGTCTGAACATCAATCCACCTTGCAGGTGCAGGATCAAAGCCTCTCTTTGTTCGTATGGGAGTTTGCTTATTGCAGCGCTCAACTGTTCCTGCTGTTCAATTCTTACCGCCGACCCTTCAGGACTTTCGACGTTTGATCGAACAC
>JARRQQ010000111.1:0-9239 GCA_037381725.1 Sedimentisphaerales bacterium | reverse complement strand
GCCGGCGACGACGTCGATCGTCAGTTGGGATTGCAGGTCGCAGAAATCGTCGTTACAGCCGAGCAGGTCGCTGTCCTTCGGATAGCATTGAGCGCCCGCATAGACGGCCACTTCGGTGTCAAAGCTGCTGCCGCACAAACTCACCGTGGCCTGCCCCGTGCACTTGGGGGTGTAGACGTACCACAGGTTCGGGCTGGTCAGGCAAAGGCCGGGACCATCGAACGTCGCATCGGTCGTGTCGAAGGGCAGGTCCGTCACGTCGCCGACGGGCCGCGCACTCGAGCAGTCGTCGTTGGACGTGACCGGTGGAAACTGCGAGCTGATGGTGAGCACGCCCTGGCCGCCCGTGTCGAGGTTGTAGCCCTCGACTTCGATGAGGTAGTCGTGGCCCGCTAGCGCCTGGAAGGTGATCTGAGATTGCGCGGACGCGTCGAAATCATCGTTGCACCCGATCAAGTCGGCCTCGTTGGGGTAGCATGAGACGTTGTCGTACACGGCCAAGGCCGTATCGAACTCGCTGCCGAGAAGGCTGACCGTCACCGGACCCGAGCCGCCCGCTTTGTAGCGATACCACACGTTCGGGCTGCTTCTGCAAATGCCTGGCCCTTCGAACGTCGCATACTGCGTGTCGACGGGCAGGTCCGTCACGTCGCCGACGAACGTTGCGCGGGCACAATCGTCATTGGGCGGCGGACTCATGTTGCCATCGCACTCGATCGTCAGCGTGCCGGGGCCGGAGCGCCCCTGGAAGCCGCCGATCTCGATGAGATATTTGTGCCCGGCGGTAACGGGCATCATCAACTGAGATTGCTTGACCAGCGGATTATCGGCGTCATCGTTGACCTTGATCAGGTCGCCCGCGGCGGGGTAACAGCCGCACCCGTCAAAGACCGCCAGCTTCGTGTCGAAGCTGCTGCCTAACAGGCTGATTGTCGCACAGCCCGTGCATGAGGCGGTGTAGCAGTACCATATGTTGGGACCTTCCAGAATGAATATCCCGGGTCCGTCGAAGGTGGCATTTGTCGTGTCGAACGCCAGGTCCGTGACGTCGCCGACCGGTCTTGCGTTCATGCAGTTGTCATTGGACGGCGCGGCGGCGGAGGTTGCGCCTATTGGAACCAGCAAGGCTATCGGCACACAAAGCGAAATGAATTCTAGTCTGAGTCCTTTCATGACGTGGTCCTTTCCATAATGTGTAGGTGTCGAATCTGCTCGGCCGACGCACAGGCACCCGCGTTCCGGTTTTCAGGGGGGGCTTGCGCCCACCCGCCTTTACCTGAAGTGCATCATATACAAGCATAACCCTTGGACGAGGAATAAGGGTTTTGCGTAATCTGCCCATCAGATTTCCTGATGGCCGAGGTCCAGCCTATGTTGTGCGCCGGCTTTTCTTGGACAATTGAGCCGGCTTGCGTAGAATGTGCAGAATACTCGTTCTTGGTGTCTTTGCACGGAACAGAGGGAGCTTCTATGGGAGTGCCAATGAAAGAGCCGATGGAGAAGTTTGATTTCCTGTTGGGAAACTGGAACCTGGAATACCGCATTCCCAGGAGCGCTGTGAGCGAAGCCGCAACGGGTACGGGAGCGGGGACGTTCCAGAGGGCCTTAGGCAATGAATACGTTCTTTTTGATTACTCATGTTCTTTGACTACCGGCAAGGGACAGGCACATGCGATTTTTGCCTGGGATGAAAAGGCGAAATTATACCGATTCTGGTGGTTCGAGAGTTCCGGTAATTTCTCTCAGGCCACGTGCAATTTTGTGGATGATAAGGCGCTGTTTATGAATTGGCACGATAGCCTGTTGGTCCAGAGCTTCAGAGCGGTCGATCCGAATAAAGTCATCCTGAGAATGGAACACCCAATTCCCGAAGGGAAGCACGAGCTAGTCATGGAAGTCATCTTTACAAGGAAATAGTCTGTGGCATTCTCACGCAAGCGGGAATCCAGCTTTTTGGATTCTGGAGTGCTGCTTTTGCAGGAATGACAAAGACCTCTCGGTGATGGGGCAGTCCCCACCCAATCTCATCATGCTTCGTTGGTGAGTTTGACGTTGTCGAGGTAGAAGACAGTGTGTTTGATGGCGTTGCTGGTGAAGCCGACCCACGTGAGCTGATGGAATTTCGCGTTTCCGTCTTTCAAGTTCTTAAATATTTTCGGTCTTCGGCCGGGCAGTGTGATACTCATGTCCCAGGTGTCCTTGTTGTCGTCGCCCAGACCGGCCGCAATCTCGACGTGGACCCACTTATCCACCGGCAGGCTCAGCAGCGTTTTGCCGGCGACTTTGAGTTGTGTGCCTTCAATCGAGACGCTCGGCCCGACGCCATAGGGCGACGTGCGCCAATCGCGCCACTCGTGATTGATCCGAACGTCCTTGCCGATGCGGATGTCAAAGGCGCATCGCGTCGTCCCGCGACTGTGCTTGACGGAATAGACGTAATGCGGATTCCACGTGTTCTGCAAGCCCGGGGCATCGACGATCTTTAGACTGTGCTTTCCCGTTGCAGCCGTCTCGTCAGTGACGACGATGGCGTCGCCTTTGTTCTCGACGTGGCATTCGGCGTTGGCGGGGCGCTGGCCGACGGGGATGCTCTCGAAGGTGTCGTTGATGGATACGGCCGGCGGCTCGGGCGCGACCTCCAGCGGCGGGAAGGTCACGTTCGTGGCCTTTTCTACCCAGGCCGGGTCGCCATAGACACCCGCCTTGCTGTAATCGAACGGCCTGATGCCGAGCTTGCGTGCCGGGGAGTCCGGGGCCAAGTGGAAGTCGAATTTCTCGGGGTCGGTAAACAATGGGTCGGCGATGATCGAATTCTTGTCCCGGCCCGATTCTTGCCATTGCTCGAAGGACAGCCCGGCGGGTTTGATCGTCTCGCCGGAGGTGTTCCAGTAGCAATTCTTGTCCATTTTGATATCCACCTTCGTCCAAGGCCCGGCCAGCAGCGGTCCCGTGTTCCAGTAGACGATGTTGTTCTCGAACGTGAAGGACAGGTGCTTTTCGACGCGGGTGGCCTGGAGCTGGTGCAGCTTGCTGAACGCGAAGATATTGTTGCGGATGACGTTCTCCTTGCCGTAGTGCTGGTGGAAGCCGCCTGTCTTGGTGTTGTAGACGAGATTGTTCTCCATGACAATGCCCGTACTGCCCTCGTCGGTATAAAGCCCCCAGCCGCCATAGCCGTAGGAGTAAACGTCGTGGAAGACGTTGTCACTGACGACGGTTCCTTCCGAGGGACCGAGTGTATAGATGCCGCCCATGTCACTCAGCACGCCCCAGCCGATGTGATGCACGTGATTGAAGCGGATCGTGTTACGCTTGGCGAGGCTGTCGGAGTAGCCCCATCGCCAGCCGACCGAGAGGCCCGTGTAGAAGAAATCGCCGACGTCGTTGTGCGTGACGGCGTTGTCGCCGCTCTGGCCGATCCAGACGCCCACGGCGGAGGTGTAGATGCGCCCGCCGGAGCGGATGATGTTGTTATCGACCGTGATGCGGCTTGTGCGCGAGGCCTCGTCCGGGCGGATTTGCCCCTCGCCGATTCGCACGCCTCCGGCGCCGAGGTCGTGGAGATAGCAATGTTCGAGCCGGCAATCCTTGCAGCCCTGGCGGACCCACACGGCGTAGGTCGCACTGTGACTGACCTCGCAATCCCGGATCGTGACGTGGCGCACCCCATCGGCCATGATTGCCGCCTCGGTGACATACGCCGCCTGATACGGAGCGTAGCCCGTCCGGGCGAGCAATGACTGATTGTGCTCGAAGGTCAGGCCCTTCAGTTCGACATGCTCGACAAATTTCCCTTCTTCCGGCTCACCCTGAAAGATCACCAGCATCTCGATAACTGGCGCGGCCACCTTCGCCGTTGCCGGATTTTCACCCGGTAGCGGGATATAACTCAGTATGCCATTGCGTGCAAGAAACCACTCGCCGGGAGTATCCAGGGCCGTCTTGAAGTTTTCGAGTTGAAAACGTGTATTGGACGGCCAGCCGGAGTAGCTCTTGAGCTTCTCGCCGACCGTGATAATCGCGTTGTGATCGGTGTCGATGGCCGTCACGAACCGGCGGGTAATGCACCATTTGTGGTAGGCCACGAGCGTGACATCTTTCAGCTCAGTCGAACTGAGCTCCTTCAGTGGTTCGATCGCGTCGGGGCGGACGTAGGTTGTACGTCGAAACATGTTTCGTTCGCCTTCGACGGGTACTTCGACGGTCTTTAGCATATAGTGGTAGAACTCGTTGGGTGTGCGAGCACGGATGGCCCGGCGACCGTTAACGAATAACTGCTCGAAATACCATTTGCCCGCAGCGACCTCCGGCAGCCTGGCCTGCCATAGCCCGTCCGGAGTCTGCCTGAATCCTACGATGAACCGCGCACCGGTGAAGACGGGTTTGGCTCCGGCAGCCGCCTCGTAGGTGATGGGATATCTCTCGGTGCCGCTGTCCTGGGGCGTCAGGACGAAGGGCTCGGTCAGGGTATACGTTCCATCCGCGACAATGACCCGCACCGATTCCGTCAGCGGACCTTGCGATTTCAGACGCCGAATCGCATCTCGCGCCCCGGCCAATGATGCGACGGGGCCGTTACTTCCATCCGCGTTCGGTCGCGCCAGCGTTCCCGACCATTGGTCGTTCCCATCCCAAGAAACGTGCAAGGTCATGGCCCCAGCATATTGAATCCAAACCCACGACAGCACTAGGCCCCAGACGAAACAAGATTTCCAATTGGCGCACTTTCTCCTCATGTCAGTTCACCTCACTTTGGACAAGATCCAGGAATCAGCCACTATCGCTCAGGCCGTCAGGTTTTCCCATGTGATTCCAACCTTTTTGAGGGCGTATCCGAGTTCCTTCGTGTAATCGCCGTAGCCGACCATCCAGTGGAAGCCGGGCATCCGCTCGGCCAGCTTCAGGTCGTCACACTTGTAGCGGACGTCGATCTGTGAGCGGCAGACGTCCATGAACGGCGCGTCGATAATCTTGGCTAACAAGCCCACCCATCGCTCTTCTTTGAAATCGGGCACAATGGCTGTGATCGTCTGGTCTTTTCGCATCTCGACTTTCGGCGCGGCGCCATAGTCTGACTCGAAATGCGTCAGGATACGGACCGGCTCGAGTTCCTTGCCGTTCATCTTCCGTGGGGCCGTACAATGAGCCAGGGTAATCATGCCGTCGTGTGGGTAGGTTGGATCGTTCAGGAACACGGGGTTGCCGGAGATGTTCGACAACAGCACGCCCGATGGAATCACCACGAAGTCCGACTCGCAGAAGGCCAGGTACTGCCCGTCGTTAAGCAGACTCAGGGTCAGGCAAGCCGAGGTTTCCGCGATGGGCATAATTGTGCCCATACAGCCGTTGATGGTGATGGCCTGGCAATCGGCCTCTTTCATTATCCCGCGAAAGACCTGTTCCAGCAAAAAGCAATTGTCCACGTACTCGCGTTTGGTTTCGAGTGTATTGCCCGGTGTCTTGAGATATTCTCCGGCACGCTGCCTGGCGAGCCTCACGGCGGCGCCATCGGCTCGGGCCTCCTTGATCAGCCTGCCCAGATCGTCATAGGAGACCGTCTTTATGTCAAATTCCCATTTCTTCCTGACCAAGTTGGGCACGACGTCTCGCGGCTGCGCCCAGCCGCCCGGCCCGCCGATGGCGATGATTCTTGTGCCCATCGTGTTGCGCAGCCCGCACAGCGAACGTAAGCGCCAAAGAAGCTCATCCTGGTTGTCGATGACCACGTCGGTATCGTCGATTCCCGTCAAAGCCCGCACGTCGGTGTGCTGGCGGAGGTAGCGCGGGCTGATAATCTCATACCAGAGATAGACGGGGCCGGACTTGTGGCGGCAGAAGAAGATCATGTCCTTGCCCTTCTCGGCCAGCTTGGCGAACGTGTCCTGTCCACCGCCGGCGGGGTACACCATAATCACGTCCGCGCCGTCGAGATCACCAAGGCCGGACAGGTCTCCTGCTCCTTT
Organism: Sedimentisphaerales bacterium; assembly: GCA_037381725.1. Taxonomy (GTDB): domain Bacteria; phylum Planctomycetota; class Phycisphaerae; order Sedimentisphaerales; family Anaerobacaceae; genus JAFGTG01. The sequence continues at coordinate 3,276 of JARRQQ010000111.1, read as the reverse complement.
GATAGCGGCCACCGGCAGGAATTTCACAGGGAAGTCCGCCTTCGTCTCCAACTCGCGCAGCTCGCGCTGAATCCGGGCGACTTCCTCCTTGGCGTCCTGCTCGGTTTGAATTCCGCCCCACGAGCGCCAACTCCGCTGTGGTCGCGGCTGCGGCGTGCTGTAGAGAAGGATCGGCTTGACCGCAAGCGGGCGCCGCCGGGGGCCCGCCTGGTCTTGCCTCTCGGCCGCCGAGACCGCCGACCAGTTTAGGCCGGTCAGCGCGACGCCCAGAGCCGCCGCTCCGCCCACGCCTTGTAGAAAACCTCTTCGTGTGATCTCGCCCTCCGCGTGGCTGTGGCCGCATGGGCAGCACGTGCTCCGTATCGGATGTTCTTCGCTATCATTCATCATTGGATTGGCTCCTTTCGATTCGGCTCTACGTGCCTCTACAAGCCGCGGTCCCAGAATTTCAACACGTTGACTCTTCCAATCATCGAGTATAATCCAAACCTGCCGGACAGGAAAGGAAAAAGCCGGCACGATTTATCCTGGGGGCTGCCTAAGCAATTGGATAGGCCATTCTGCGGGTTTTCCTGATTTGACGTCTCTGTTGCCCGTTGAGACAATGTGATCAGAAGAAAGTGGTATCGTTGTGCCGTTAGTCGGTGGAACGGCGTATGCGTTACGACCACGGTAGTTACAGAGATAGGCATTTGAAGTGCGACCTTTGAGTGAGGCGGCTGGGCCGTCTGTCCGTGTGGATACCTCGTCTATCCGGCAGATTGCGGAATAATCGTTGGTTGACACGCTTGGGGGGCTGAAGATGCCTATCGAGTATGAAGTGCAAGAGGACGGTCGATTTGTCTCTGCCAAAGCCTTTGGAACGGTGACGGACCATGATCTCCTCGAATACGAGGTGGCGCACGCGAGCGACGAGCGGATCAAAGCTCCAGCGGACGAGTTGTTGGAGATCACGACCGATGCGAAGGTTCTGCTCACGCGGGAGGGTATCGAGCAAGCGCTGCGAAAGGTTGAAGAGATGGGCGCGCGCTACCCATGTCGACATTGTGCCATCGTGGTCCGTTGCTTCGGGAAAGAAACCTGGGAACTGGCCAAGTTCTATGAGACGACGGCACGTTTGAACGCTCCACCTAGCGTCATCGTGTTCGGAAACGTCGAAGTCGCCAACATCTGGTTGGGCAGAGCGCCGGCGCGACGACTGTAGTGCACGAGCCTTCGCGGATCAAGACTAACCATCTCCTCTGACGGGATATCTATAACCGTCTTTGTGCGAACATCCTACCCCACTGCACCGATATGACGAGTCTTGAACCCGGCATGGACTATCGGCGTATGAGCGAGTAAACTGCTCACAAAGTAAGGAGATTATGCTATGGCCAAAGTGCAGATTGTGTTCTACAGCATGTATGGGCACGTGCATCAGTTGGCTGAGGCGGTGGCCGAGGGGGCGAGGCAAGTTCCGGGTACCGAGGTGAGCCTCTATCAGGTTGTGGAACTGGTGCCGGAAGAAGTTCTCAAGAAAAGCGGTGCCAAAGCCGCGCGTGAGGCGTTCGCGGATATCCCCGTGATTAGGCCGGCGCAATTGGCCGAGGCGGATGCCATCATATTCGGAACGCCGACGCGGTTCGGCAACATGTGTGCCCAGATGCGGAACTTCCTTGACCAGACGGGCGAGTTGTGGATGAGCGGCGCGCTGGTCGGGAAGATTGGCAGTGTCTTCGCCAGTACAGGCACTCAGCACGGCGGCCAGGAGACGACAATTACCAGCTTTCATTCGACGCTTCTCCATCTCGGCATGATCGTGGTCGGCGTACCATATTCGGAGCAGCGTTTGCTCAACATGAACGAGATTACGGGCGGTACGCCCTACGGCGCGACGACCCTGGCCAACCTGGACGGTTCACGCCAGCCGACTGAGAACGAGCTGGCTATCGCCCGGTTCCAGGGCAAGCACGTCGGGGAGATAGCGAGGAAGCTCTGCGGGTGAACCTGACGCCGGTGGAGTGTCCGGCTGCTTTAAGGAATCCGAGCATACCATGATGCGATGGATCATCTACCTATTCGTGGATCTCGTCAGGCATGTTTTGGATAGAAAAGGCTGGCGGTGCGCGATCCCCGTGATTGTTGTTGGCATCGGGATGGCCGTACTGTTTTACGTCGTCTTTACACCGCGCGACGTTACTTATCCCAAGGCCGATCGAGCGGGCGAATACCAAGAGCACATGAGGTATCTGATGAGGGCTTCGGCGGAGTCGCTGCCCGACCTTTCCGGCCTTCGCGGCGGCCTTCTAGGCACGACCATTGCCATCGTGAGCCGAGAGGATCTCCCGCTATTCACCAAAAAGCTTCGATACACTCTGCACAAGGCCGCCGGCGATCATTTCCTGTTTCATGTCATCACTGTAGGAGGCATGACGGTCCGCGACATCGACCAGCCGCTTCTGGACGCCACCAAACGGCTTCAGCTCTCCGGCGAGCCGAACATCGAAATCGTCATTGTCGCGCCCTCGACGATTTCGGATCAGACTAAACAGACCCTCGAAGAAAGGGGGCTGAGAGTCTGCCTTATCGACGGGCCCTGACGCAATCCGTTTCCGCGGCCTTGTGCTTGATCTTTTGCTGTGAGAATCAAGCCCTGGATTCGCAGAAGGGAATATTTACCTTTTTTTGCATCAATGCCATCGTATATATTGTGAATAATTCCTATATTTTCCATTTTATCCTTGAATGATGATCGAAATCTGTGTAAACTATTATATGGCGTGCGAGGAGGATGTGATTTACGGGATTTGGTAAAGCGTAGGGAGAGTCCGTGAACACTATTACTCCTTGGAGGCTCGTCTGATGAAAACCTCATCTCTCTTCTCAATTATGACGAAATGCGCGCTTGTCCAGTTGTTAATAACGACTATGGTTGTAGCGACCGGCTCCCGGTGGGCCTTCGCCTCGGAAGAAGCTCCTGAGGAAACTGGTTCAAGGTTCCTTGTGCTCAGCGACAATGACTACGACGGACCCAAGGCCGCCCCGGCCCGGGACACCGTTGATATGGTGGACTCGCGTGGAGAGTTTATCAGGACCGTGGCTAACGGTCTGAACGTCACGGGCCCGTGTAGCCTGTCGATCTCTGAAGACGGACGGTTGTTCGCCGTGTGTGATCGAGGGGCAAACATGCTCGCCGTCTATGAGGTGGCCACGGGCAGGAAGGTTTGGTCATTGCTGGGCGTGTTTGATTCCGCCGCGTTTTCAAACGGTTCGATCTATGCTTTGAACACCGAG
>JARRQQ010000110.1:0-12627 GCA_037381725.1 Sedimentisphaerales bacterium | reverse complement strand
GATCTCGCGCGTTCGCTCGCTGACGGTTGCCAGCATGATGTTCATGATCCCGATGCCGCCGACTAACAGCGAGATGGCGGCGATAGACCCGAGGACGATGCTGAAGATGCGCTGGGTCTGCCTGGCCTGCTTGAGCAGCTCAAGTGGGACGACGACCTGAAAGTCCTCTTTCTTGTGGAATCGCTCGAGCAGCGCCTCCAGAACGTCACGGGTGGCCAAGACCTGCTCCATCGAGCTGACTTTGACGGTGATTTCCTGGAGCTCGACTTTCTCGGCCCCGCGTGAGCCGCCTCCGAATTGCAGAGATATTTCACCGAATCGGTTCTTGACCGTCGTTAGGGGGATGTAGATATTCCCGACGTTGGCGCCGGTGTTGCCTTTCGTTTTTGTGGCGGCGGCGCCGTTCAGACTGTTCATGGACGAGCCGGCGCTCAGAGCGCTGACGACTCCTACCACCCGGTAGTAGTCGCCTTGCACTTTCACGTCCTGGCCCAGCGGGTCGTCGAAGACAAAGAGTTTATCCATCACTTTCTCGTCAATGACACAGACACCCTGCTTGTGGTGCATGTCAATGCTGCCGAGGAAGCGTCCCCGGAGAGTGTGAATCGGAGCGATCTCCGGATACCAGGGCACCGTTCCGATGACTTCAGTCGCGACCGCCCGGTTGCGATAGCGGACCTGCAGAGTCATACGGCGGCTTGGCACAATCACTTCCACGTTCGGAATAGAGTTGTGAAAACGCTCGGCGTCCTCGTAGGTCAGGCCGTACTCGCGCATCGTGTTCTGGTTCTGGCTGCTCACGTCCTGCTTTTCGGGAGGCGACACGGTTTTGATGATCACGTTCCGGCTGCCCAGCCGGGCGATCTGCTCCTGCGCCTGCCGGCTGGCCCCTTCTCCGATGGCCAGCATGGCAATCACGGAGGAGACACCGAAAATGATGCCCAGCGTCGTGAGAGTCGAGCGCAACTTGTGCATCCAGAGGCTCTTAATGCCTAGTTTGGCGGTCCGTTTAAGTCGAAAGATAACCATTAGATTTCTAAATCCAAACGACGGAAATTCAAAGGCAACGCAACCGGCCGGTGCTGGGAGCGGAGTGTTTTTGTTTTGAAGATGTGGATTTTGAACATTTGATATTGTTTCGGATTTCGGGTTTCCGGGACGACACCGGGCAACAGGCATCCGGAAGAAACACCGGAGTTGTCGTACCTAGGACTTTCTTACTCTCAGTTAGCCGCCGCTGACTTCTGTTTTATCTTCCCGTCGAAAAGTTCCACAATTCTCTCGGCGCTGGCCGCAATCTTGTCGTCGTGCGTGACGACGATCAAGGTCTTGCCTTGTCCGTGCAGATCGAGGAGGATCTTCATGATGTCCGAGCCGCTTTCGGAATCGAGATTACCCGTCGGCTCGTCGGCCAGGATAATCAAGGGGTCGTTGGCCAGTGCCCGGGCGATGGCGACACGCTGCTGCTGGCCGCCACTCAGCTCCGAGGGCCGATGCTCGAGCCGTTCATTGAGTCCCACCATTGTGGCCAGCTCTCTGGCGCGATCGGCGCTGTCACTCTCGGAACAGCCTTGGTAATACATCGGAACCTCGATGTTCTCTATGACGTTGAGCTGATTGATCAGGTTGAAGGATTGAAAAATGAAGCCGATCCTGGCGCCGCGTATCAGCGACAGCTCGTCGTCGTCAAGCAGTGAAACGTTCAGGCCGCCGAGCCAATAATCTCCACTCGATGGCCGGTCCAGGCAGCCGATCATGTTCAGGAGCGTGGATTTTCCCGAGCCGCTCGGGCCCATGATGGCGACGTATTCACCTTCGTTGATGGTCAGGGCAATATCGCGGAGAACCTTCAATTCCACCGTGCCCAGCTCATAATTTTTGCACAGCCGCTCCATCATCAGGATAGGCTTGTCCGACTCGAACTTAACGGTTTCGGTCGGCTCGACCCACATCCCGTCCGGCTTGACCTGTAGAACACCGATGTCGCGGAAAAAGTTCAATTTCGCAATGGCGTGCGAGACGAGGGCGGACGTGACGTTGTTTTGCGCTTGCAGCAGATCGTCCTGCGATTCGAGGTAGTCGCGAGCGTTCATTCGGCCGGCCTCCCACAAGATCGGGGAAACGCCGACCCGCACCTGGGCCAGCTCCAGGGCCTTTTGCTGCGTGCGGTACGACTCCGCCTCCTCCCGAAGAGCGCGGTAGGCGTCACGGACCTCGAGCTTCACCCCGTCTACGTCATTCTGATAGGCACGGCGCCGGTGCTCCAACGTGATCAGCGATTCGCGGTAGGCGTTGCGCTCGGCTTTTCGGTCCAGCGGCAAGTCCGCTTCGAGTCCGAGTGAATAAGTGCCGTTCTGGAATTGCAGCCTTTCAACCTTGGTCTTCGGAGCGGAGTCCACGCCCGCGCTGCCGACGAGGTTCAACTCGGCGCCGAGATTGTCGGCCGCCACGACGACCTTGCGCTCGGCGTCCTCGACCGCGTTTTCACTGTTCGCCAGGTCCAACCGTTGGGCCAGTGCCGTTTCGATCGCCGCCTCCAATGCATAGTTCGGTTCGACGATGCCGGTTTTTTGAAGGACCTTGAGCTCATTCTGGTCCAGCTCGATCTCAGCGTCCGTCGGCAGGGTGAGAGTAATCTTAAAGTTGTCGAGCAACTGCTGGTAGCGCTGCTGAGCGCGGACGTAACTATCCTCCGCGACCAGCTCACTCTGCTCGGCCTGGTCCACTTGGAAGCGGGGCGTCACGCCCTCGCTGGCCTCCATTTGCAGCCGCTGCCTCAACTGGACCTTGCTGTCGTAACTGTTCTTGGCGTTGGTCACGGCGTCTCTTTGCTGAAGAACCCGGTAGTACGCATCGACAATCGAGACCACAAACGCCTTGCGATAGCGATTGAACGAGCGAATCTGATAGAGCGCGTTCCGCTCGGCCTGTGTCAGGTTCTCCTGGACGACCTTGCGGCCGCGACCACGCAGCAAAGGCTGGGCCACACTGGCGGTCAGGACCGAGCCCAGGGACGTGTCGGGATCGCCCGTCAGAAAACGCGCCCAGTCGATGGCGATACCGGCGCTGATTTGCGCTCCGCCGGCCAGGAGTTGGTCGAAGCCCAACCCGGCGTCGTAGCTGACTTGTTCATCGGCGCTGTCCCGAACGTAGCTGGCGTCGACGGTTCCGAACCACTGGCGGGCGAACTGATGCCGGGCCAGCGTCAGGTCCAGCGCCGTCACGTACAACTGCTCCTTCTGTCTTTGGTAGTCTCTGTTGTTGGCGGTCGCCATCGCCACGGCCTGGGCCAGGCTGATCGGGCCGGAAGTGGGCACGACATTGGCCACGTGCAGATCGTTCGGCGAGGGCGGAACATTGCTGTCGCTGATGATGTAGTTGGACTTGTTTGTCCGCGTCGGCCTTATAGTGCTCGGTGCTGCACCCGACGACGCCAAGCACCACGGCAACGCCGATCACGCAGCGAGAGAATAGTACAACAGATTTTCTACGACGATACATACCTGACCCTTGATCTTTCAGAACTCCGTAAGTACAGCGACATTATACAACAATGCGGGCGGGAAATAAAGGAGAAAGCTCATCCGGGGGACATCAGAGACCGAAAAATATGGATGGATGGAACCGCGTCCCCGTGCAGATGCCATGCGTTTCGATCTGAGCGAGCCGCGTTATTCGTGCCTGAGAGCCACGATGGGGTCCACTTTCGCGGCGTGCATGGCCGGATACAACCCGAAAAGAATACCGATGCTCATACTGATCAGCAGGGGCAGCAGAATGCCTTTGAGCGTCATGACCGTGATCATCCCGGAGAAGTACGTGATCAGGTATGGGATCAGAGCGCCCACCCCCAGGCCGATGATGCCTCCCATGGTCGAGAGAACCACGGTTTCGATGAGGAACTGAAGGATGATCTGCCGGCGCTTGGCCCCGATAGCGCGCCGGATTCCGATCTCGCGTGTCCGCTCCGTGACCGAGGCTAACATGATGTTCATAATTCCGATGCCGCCTACGAGCAGGCTAATGCCCGCGATCGATCCGAGGACGATGTTGAATCGTCGCTTCGTCGCTTCGGCCTGCTTCAACAAAGCCAGCGGCACACTCACGACGTAGTCCTTCTTCTTATGAAACTTCTCCAACATTCTCTCGATGCCCGCCGCGACGGGTTCGACTTTCTTCGAGTCGTCCACTTGCACGATCACCTGGTGAAGTTCGACTTTTTCCCGCTCGTCTCCACCCGATGTCCGCTTTGTAAAGATGTCACCGAAGTATCGGCGTGCTACCCCGATGGGAATATAGGCATCGACGTTCTGGTCGGGAATTTGAATATTTCCCGCTTGCCCGCCTTCACTTCTGACGATGCCGACGACCTCGAACTGATCGCTGCCGAAGCGGACGGTCTGGCCGATAGTGCTCTCGGTGGCCAGAATCTTGCGGGCGCCGAATTCAGTCAGCACGGCCACCGGCGCTTGTTTTCTCTGGTCGATTGGCAGAAGAACCCGTCCGGCCAGAATCTTGCGAGGCACAAGGTCGAACCATTCAGGCGTCGTACCGACGATCCGCAACTCGAGCACTCGTTGATTGAGACGTGAATCCTTTCGCGTCAGCTTCACCGGTGCGGCTTCCTGGATGTGCCTGAAACTATCAGAGACCCTGCGAAAGTCGTTGTAGGTCAGACCGTAGATACTCATGTGAGAATGTTGCGTGCTCGTGGCCTCTTCCTCGGCCGACTTTTTCGACGAGATGATGATATTGTTGCTGCCCAGCTTGCGGATTTGCTCGACCGCTTCCTTGCTGGCGCCTTCGCCGACGGAGAGCATGGCCACGACACTTCCCACGCCGAAGACGACACCCAACATGGTCAGAAACGAGCGGAGCTTATGAAGCAACAGATTCTCGATGCCGAGCCATACGTTTCGGGCGATCCTAGTGTGCCTCATCTTCGTCTCCTTCGATTCGGTCGATCAGTCCGTCCAACATGTGCAGGCGTTTCTGGGCGTGCGAGGCGATGTTTGGCTCGTGCGTGACCATGATGATCGTCTTGCCCAGCCTGTTCAGGTCAATCAGCATCTCCAGGATTTGTTCGCCCGTTGCCGAGTCCAGGTTCCCGGTAGGCTCGTCTGCGAAGATAACCTGTGGGTCGTTGGCCAGCGCCCGGGCAATCGCGACCCTTTGCATCTGACCGCCGGAAAGCTCCGTTGGTCGATGGCCGAGTCTGTCCCCAAGCCCGACCTGCGCGCCAAGCTCTTTCGCTCGCTCGGCGCTCTGCCTGGCATCCCAGCCTAGGTAGTAAAGGGGCAGCTCGATATTCCTCTGGACGGTCAGTTGAGGAATCAGGTTGAAACTCTGAAAAACGAAACCGAGATACTTGAGCCGGAAGTCGCTGAGCGCATCGTCGTCGAGCCGGCTGACGTCCCGGCCGTCAAGATAATACGAGCCCGACGTCAAACGGTCGAGGCATCCGAGGATATTCATCATCGTGCTCTTACCCGAACCGCTTGGACCCATGATCGCCCAGAAGCTTCCCTTGTTGAAGCTGATATCAATCCCGGCCAGCGCCCTGACCTCCTCCGTGCCCATCTGGTAGATCTTATGGGCGGCTTGGAGCCTGATGATCTCGTGATGATTGTTCAGCGTAGGTTGCTCGGCCATTTACGGGTTCCCTCCCGGTCCACCGGATCTCTGTCCGCCCCCGCCCGACGGGCCCGACCCGCCTTGTCTCTGACCGCCGCCCTGTCTGCGACCGCCGCCTTGTCTTTGGCCGCCGCCCTGGCGCGAGCCTCTGCCTTGACCCTGCTGAAAACGCTGCCGCATCTGCTCTCGCTCCTGAGGCGACATGTTCTCGAATTGTTGCCTCATTTTCTCTCTTGCCGCCTGGCGTTCCTCCTCGGACATTCCCTCGAAGCGTCGCCGCATTTCTTCCATGTTGCCGGGGGCCGGAGCCTGCATACCTTCCGCAGCCGGCGGCCCCTGTCGAGGCCCGCCTTGATCGGCGTTCCTGGCTTCTTCGAGCCTCTGATTCACTCTGTCCCTCATGGTATCGGGGGCATTAACGTCGCCGACCCCTCCGGCTCCTTCTGTGCTCGATCCAGGCGCCAGGGTCCCCGCGTCTAACGGAGGCGTCATCAGGACCACTTCCCCTTCCTCAAGACCGCTGAGGACACAGATCATGTTGTTGTCGTCCATGCCCACCTCTACGTTTCGCTCCATGACTTGGCCGTCCTGGACAACGAAGACCGTGTGTTTGCCTCCGACGCGCAGCACGGATTGAACCGGCACGTAAACCGCATCGTCGTATTGTGCAATGATGATGTCGGCCTTGCAGCTCATCCCCGTGCGCAGCGCACCGTCGGAATCATCCAGGTAAATGTCTGTGGGGTAAATCTTCAGGTCCGGGTTCATCCACATACTTCGGGCGTCCGGCAGAGGCGCGATTGAATGGACTCGGCCCAGGAACTTTTTGCCGGGTACAGCGTCAACCGTGATGACCACGGGGAGCCCCACCTTGACTTTTTCAAGATTTGTTTCGTGAATATCCACCTGTGCTTTCATCGAGTTGGTTGTCGGCAAGGTGATCAGGTCCTGGCGTTCGCTTACCTCGACGCCAACTTCCATCGGCTCTCGACGGTCCCAGGGTCGTCGTCCGCCGGCGCTGGTCGCGTAAAGCGCCATGCCGTCCATCGGCGCTATTATCGTTGCCTTGTCTTGCTGATCCTTGAGCTTCTGCATCTTGTCCTGTTGGCGCGTATACTCGAGTTGCTTGGCGTCCAGGTCGGCCTCTGCCTGGATGATGCTGGCGGAGGCCTTGCGCTGCGTGCGCTCCAGGGCCATCTCGGCCTGGTTTACGTCGCTGGTCAACTGTTCGATCTGACGGTTGTAGGTAAAGTTTTTCAGCAGATCGAGATTGCGCAATGCCACGTCTCGCTTAAGGATGGTCCCTTGCAGCGAGAGTCGATCCGCCGTGAACTCTGTTTCAGAGAGGTACTTCTCCTCATAGAGTTTTCTCGACCAGTCATTGACGTCCTCGGAACGTTTGACCTGCTCCTGGGCCAGACGGAGTTCCGCCTCGCTGTCATTGACGTCCTTGGGGTAGATTCCCTTCTCGTATTGGTCCAAGTCCTGGCGAGCGAATTTGAGGTTGAGCTGGGCAAGCTCGATGTCACTCTTGGCCTGGTTCTTGATGACGGCGAGGTTTTCGTTGGCGTCGACCAATGACGCGTTGGCTCTTTTGACGACGATGTCCTGGTCGATGATCTTGTCTCGAAGCGTACTGGCGTCCAGCTCGACGAGCACGTCGCCTTTCTTGACCATGCTGCCGTCGGGAATGAGCCGTACAATGGTCGTTCGTCCCTCGACCTCATTTCTCAGCGTAATCTGCTCCTGAGGTTGGATCGTGCCTGATTCCAGGACGCTGATCGTCAGCGGGCCGCGCTTGGTGACGAAGGTGGCAAGATCACCTGTCGGATCCTCGGCGCCACGGACCACCTTGAGCCAAACCACGAGCAGGGCGATGGCGACAAACACCACGACAAGGCTGATTGTCTTGAAAGACCAGATTCCACCACGATCAGTTTCCACGTTGTTATTGTTTTGCATTCTCTATTGCCTCCGGAGAGAATTCGCGCCACAAACCTTTCTCATTTACGTCGAGCAGGCCCAGATCACGCTGGAGCTCCAGCTCGGCGATACGGTAATCTACGACGGCGCGGGTCAGACCGTTCTGCGCCGACAGAAGAGCGTCCTGAGCCTCTAACAGGTTACGGATTTCCGTTCGCCCGGCCTCGAGGAAGAGCGTCGTGCTTTGGACGCGTTTTTCCGCGACCACCACGGATTGGGCCTGAATCTTGAGACTCTCACGGGACTCGAGCAAAGTCCGTAATTCACCGCGTACGGCAAGCTTGATCTGATCTTCGAGCGACTGGACGTTCCGCGTGGCCCGGTCCAGGTCGATCAGACTGTTGCGGTAATCGTTTCGTTCGCGGGTCCGCTCGATGGGCAGATCGAGGTCGAGCAAAGCGGCGTAGTTGCCTCGATCGAACCGTAAGCTGCCGTCGTCGTCATTATCTGAAACGCGAGCCGTGCCCCCCAGCGTCAGCCCGGCTCGGAGGGAATCCGCCGCGACAACCACCTGTCTCTGGGCGTCATAAACTTCGCCGTTGGCCACCCTCAAATCCAGCCGGTGCTCCAGGGCCAGCTTTTCCGCGAGGGACTCGCCGATCTCCAGCGGCCCGGCGCCTTCATAGCTCGCGGGCTGCAATTGCACGGGAGCGTCGGCAGGGGGAGCCGTCTCCGAGGTTTGACGCACCGAGCCTTTCCTCATCTGTTCGAGAACTGCGTCTGCGCGTCCCTGCCGCAATTGTTTGAGGTCGTTCGGATCGAGCTCGATCAGGGCATCGGTTGGAAGACCGAGGGTATTTTTGAATGAATCCAGACTGTTCTTGAGCTGCTCCTGGGCCGATATCCAACTGTTACGAGCACTCAATTCCCGCTGGATCGCCTGGCCCATCTCGATCTCTGGTATCCGACCGGCGTCCGCCTGCCTCTGGGACCAGCGAGACGACCTCACGGCGCTGCGGTAGTTCTCCTTCGCATTCGAGACGGTATCCATCTGGCGCAACACGTTGAAGTAGCCTCGGGCGACATTCACGGCGAACGTGCGTTTGTACCGCTCGAAATCCCAGAGACTGTAAATCACGTTTCGCTCGGCTTGCGTCAGAGGTTCGGCGGCGATGTAGGCCCCGGAACCCCTCATCAGCGGAATCGATATGCTGGCGTCGCCGCTGATCCCGAGAGACGATGCACCCCCTTGCGTCAGAAGACGCACCAGGTCAATCGCCATCGATGCCCCTAGTGCGGCTCCGTTCTTGAGGTTTCGAGTTACTCCCGCGTTTGCGCCGGTGGTCAACTCGGTAGCCGTGGTGTCCGTGCTGAGGTCGCCGTTCGCCTGTGCGGCGAAGATGTTCCGGAAGTTGTTCCGGTTCAAGTCCAGAGTCAGCGCCGTCCGAAAGACGTCTTCTTTGCGCGATTGGTACTCCAGGCTATTTCTGGCGCCCACTTGAAGCGATTCGACCAGCGTGAGCCGAACCGGCTGGTTGGGCTCGATAGTCAGTTTAGGCAGATTCTCGTCGACTGTGGCCTCGGGGTAATTCGGTTCCGGCCAGTGCTGGATGCGTATGAGCCGGTCCGGGCCGAACGAGGCGTTTGAGGAGTAGAGCAGGTGTTGTTCTTCCAGGAGCCGGCGGCGCAGAATGTCGCTGGGTCGTTCAATCGTGAAGGGTTCGGTCTTACCTAACGCCTCCTTTTGCTTGGCGTCTATGATGTCCGTTGCGACCGTATCCGCTTCCTTTCGATACTGAGCCGGCGTTCGACACCCGACCTGGAGTAGGAGTAAAGAAAATAGCAGTAATGCCGTCAGGCAACGCTTGTCTCGGCATGTTTTGTAACCCATCTGACCTCTCTGAAGATGCTCCCCACATAGCTACTATATGTAGAAACCTACATCCTTGGCATGTTAAAACACACTGTTCTACCTACACCACGAGGGTGTCCCCTTATTATAAGTAGTCTTACATCATTATGTCCAGACGGATTGGGTCCCGAAAATATTGCAAAAAACCCGGAAATGTCTCCTCCGCCAGCCCAAAATCTTGTTGCAGACAGGGTGCGCGGTGGGTAAACTCGACGCCGATCTTGCATTGGCGGCGTAGCCAAGAGGCCTAAGGCGACGGTTTGCAAAACCGTTATTCGCCGGTTCGAATCCGGCCGCCGCCTGTTGTTCTGATCTTTTGACATCTCCGCGCGACATGGCGCAGGCCGGCCTTTGCGGGCCTTATGATAATGCACACGGATAACCGGATACGTAATATCCTTATTTGTGATACGATTCGAAGGGCGGTTGAACTATGAAGGTGGACGTTGGAAAAAGCGTTGTGGAGCTTGTTGACGGTGATATTAGTGAGATGGACACGGATGCCATCGTCAATGCGGCTAATGCTCGATTGGTTCTGGGTGGCGGGGTGGCCGGGGCGATAAGGAAGAAAGGCGGGCCCGAAATCCAGACTGAATGTAACCAAATTGGCGGGACGTTTGTCGGCGGGGCGGTGATAACGACGGCCGGCAACCTCAAGGCCAAACACGTCATTCATGCGGTCGGACCCCGTATGGGCGAGGGTCACGAGGATCGAAAGCTGACGGATGCAACGCTGAACTCGCTGAAAGTGGCTGACCAGAACACTCTGAAGAGCATCGCCTTCCCGGCGATCAGTGCCGGTATCTTCGGCTTCCCCATCGAGCGGTGTGCCGAAATCATGCTCAAGACCACGATGGACTACCTTCAGGGCCAGACCGGCCTGGAGAGGGTCGTCTTCTGCTTGTTCGGTCGGGACAGCTACGACGTTTTTGAGAAGCGCCTGGAGAAGGAGACCTCGAAATGAAGGCGATGATATTGGACAAGCCCGCGCCGATTGAAGATAAGCCTCTCAGGCTGGTCGATTTGCCGATACCCACGCCCGCGGATCATCAGATTCTCGTTAAGGTCTCCGTCTGCGGCGCGTGTCATACGGACCTCGATGAGGCTGAAGGCCGGCTTGAGCCGACAATATCGCCTGTGATTCCCGGCCACCAGGTCGTGGGGATCGTGGCCGACAAAGGTAAGGCTGTGAGTAAATTCGAGACTGGCGACCGTGTGGGAATCACCTGGCTGTTCTCCAGTTGCGGCCAATGCGAGTTCTGCCGGGCTGGCAACGAAAACCTCTGCGCGGATGCCCGATGGACGGGCAAAGATGCTCACGGCGGCTATGCCGAATTTGCCGTCATCGGCGAAGATTTTGCCTATCCGATCCCGGAGCGATTCTCAGACGCACAGGCGGCGCCGCTATTGTGTGCCGGCGTCATCGGATATCGCACGCTCAGACTTGCCGATATCAAAGACGGCCAGAGGGTCGGCCTGTTTGGCTTCGGGGCCTCGGCCCACATCGTGATTCAGGTCATCAAGCACAAATTCCCCAACAGCCCTGTCTTCGTGTTCACAAAAACGGCCGAGCACGCCGAACTGGCCGAGAGTCTCGGCGCTGTCTGGACGGGTCGTTCCGGCGATCAGCCGCCGGAAAAACTGAACAAGATCATGGATTTCACGCCGGTCGGCGAGTGTGTCCGCGATGCCCTGTGCGTGCTGGAACGAGGTGGCCGGCTGGTCATTAACGCCATTCGCAAGGAGACGCCGGTCCCGCCGCTCGATTACGCCGAATATCTCTGGCTCGAAAAAGAGATCAAGTCCGTAGCAAACGTGACGCGCGTAGACGCGGAGGAATTCCTGCCCTTGGCTGCCGAAATCCCCATCGTCCCGACCATCGAGGAATTCCCCTTGGAACAAGCCAACGAGGTCCTCTACGCGATCAAGCACTCCAAACTCCGCGCCGCCGCCGTTCTGAGCGTGGCGAGGAATGCCAATTTCTGAAGAAACCTTCTCCAAGTAGATTGAATTTGCAGTCCGAATTTGTTATTCTGCGGATATCGAATTGTCGCGCCGTGTAGGGGTGACTGTGTCGCCAAGCGCTGCAACTGATGGATGTGCCCCTGCCTAAGGTGTGAGCTCGTTGAAGCCTTTACTTCATCATTGAATGTTCAGTGTTCGATATTCGACGTTTAGTTCGCTTGGTTCACTGCGAATGACAAACATCGACGTGACTTGTGAAGTGACGTAACGTTCTCTGGGGAAGGCTCCAGTTATGGAGACGAAGTTTAATGTCTTCGATGTTCTCCAAATAGCCGGAAAGATCGAGCACAACGGCGCCAAGTTCTACCTTAAGACGGCCGAGTTGTTCGATGACCCGGACGTCCGCGACATATGCTATCAACTGGCTTCGTGGAAGGCCAGGCACGAGAAGATTCTCGCCCAGCGGAGAAAGCGATTCTCGGAGAAGACGGGCGAATTCGGGACGTTCGACCCGAATAACTATGTCCTTTCCAACCCACATGTGATGGCGGGTTTGGCTGTCTTTGCCACAAAACCACCCTCGCTCACGGGACCGCTGAAGCAAGGCGACAAGCGAGAAATATTCCGGGACGCCATCCGAAGGGCGAAAGAGGCCGTCGTTTTCTATCGCGGACTAAAGGAATTCGCCCGCGACCCCGCCAGCAAAGAGACCATCGACCAGATCATTAAAGAGGAAAACCGCCATATTCGGCTGCTCAGCGAGCAGTTGACCCCGCCATAATGCCGTCTGCCCTCCTTCCTCCGTCCTCCCAGACCGCAGTTTTTCATTCGATTTCGAAGATTCTCGTTAACATCTCAGCAGATCCGTCGTCTAATATATAGATGGTTCAGGGGGTGCAGAGTCTGTCCACGTGCGGCTCTTTGGCCCGCCGGGCCAGGCTTTGCAGCCGTCAGGACTGGGCAAGGAAACCGGAAATCGGAGGAAATGGGTATTATGAGTCGTCGCTTTCGGCGTGTAGGGTTTTGGGGGTGCTTTCTTGTCGCGGTGGTCGTCTTCGGCATCGTCGGCGGGTGCAGCACGGAACGGTACAGAGCTGACGCGGATGACGAGGTTTATGGGATTATCGCCGACAAATGGGAGGGCAGCTTCGGCAACCAGTCCAACTACATCATCAACGACAGCTACGTCCCAG
>JARRQQ010000109.1:0-15290 GCA_037381725.1 Sedimentisphaerales bacterium | reverse complement strand
TCGCCGAACCAGCCGGGTCGGGTGATGTCAAACGACGATAGGTGCTTTGCCGTCACCCGTACTGTCACGCGGCCGCATTCGAGATCTTGATGCCTTTCGCTTTCAGGATAGGCTGCAACAAGCGGCGAAAGTTCTTACTGAAGATGAGCGCCTTGTGCCTCTCAGGGATCGCGGCCCCGGCGACTTTGCCTACCTGTGTGGCGAAGCTGCGTCCCGTCACGTCGCTGCCGTAGATCACCCGTTCAGAACCCAGTTCCCGGACGGCCATCTCGACCATACCTCGGGTGGGATAGCCGCCCCCGACGCCGACCGAGAGATTCTTCGACGCCCGGACGGCGCGGACGCCCATCTCCCAATCGCCGCCGGTATGCCCGCAGATCATCGGATAGCCGGGGTAACGCTTCGCCACCTCGACCAAATGCATGGGCGTCGACTCCTTCGGCAGGTTTCCGCCCCCGGGGTACGGCGGGTCGCCGCCCAGCTTGATCCAGGTGTGTTGATAGATAACCGCCTTCAGCTCGATGGCCTGTCGAAACACCGGGTCGTATTCGAGCTTGCTGCATATCCCGCTGTAACCGCCGAGCTTGAGGCCGATCATCGGGCCGTCCCCAACCCAGCGTTTGAGTTTGTCGATGCTCTCCCGGACCTCGAACAAATCGCACCAGACAAAGCCAAATACGCGGCCCTCGTGCCGCGTCAGCGCACGCAGGATTTCCCGGTCGCTGTGCGGGCCGTCCGCTTGGCCCGTACGAAGAAACAAGCCGAGCTTCTCGATCCCCACCCGCCCGGCGATCTCCAGCATCCGCTCCAATTGCTCGCTGAGCGTCCCCGCCTGCATGTGCGCGGACGGCAGGTGACAATGCAAGTCCCAGATTCTCATGTTCTGCCGGCCTCCCCGCCCGATGCGGCCAGCAGCCGCGAGGCGTTTGCATTGAGGATCTTCGTAGTCAGCGTCTCGTCGAGGACCGATTCGCGGAGCTTCAGCGCAGTCGACTCGAAATAGAACGTCGGCGAATAAGAGCCGAAGACTAACCGCTCGACGGACGTGTGTTTCAGCAGCAGGGCCAGACCTTCGATCAGCTCCAGCTTGGCCAGATCGAAAAACACCTGCCCGGACTCGACCAGCGGCGACAATCGCTTGTCACCGGGCACGTGGACGGTGTTGAGCATGACGATCCGCACATCGCGCAACTCATCCAAGGCCTTCGCCAGCGGCGCCGGATCGACGGCCGGAACGCGCATCAGAGGATTCTGGTGACGCTCGTCTTCCATCCAGGCGGCTATTTGCACGATCATGCCCCGCTCGGAGGCCAGGTGAAGCAGCCGGACGAAAGCCGGGTCGTCCAGCCTGTAGCCATGATAGTTCGGATGCAAGCGGATGCCCGGCATCCTGTATTCTTCGTGGCACCGTCGCAAGTCCTCCTCCCAGTCAGGCAGTCGTGGATTGACCGTGCCAAAGGGTAGGAGCAGATTCTTGCCGCGTGTTCGGCACTCGTCGGTCAGTCGGGCGTTGACACCGGCGACATCTTTGTGAAAAACACCGTCGAAGCTCCCGGCCCAGGCCTGGACAACTCCATGACGACGGAGCATCTCGACCAGCCCGGCGGTATCGTCACCCGGAATCCGCCGAAAGGGCCAGCGCGATAGATAGACGTTGGTGTCGATAATCGAGGGCGGAGCGTGTGGCGCGCTTCGGTTCGCCGACAACGAGTTGCTCTGTGCGTACAACCCGACTCCCGCCGCCGTCAGGAGCGAGCTTTGCAGAAAACTCCTTCGATCGACTTTCTTCATGTTGCTGCCTCCCTTGTCGAGAGAATAACGGATGTCCCCCGCGCTCGTCAGATACCCGCGAGGCTCCTGAGCTTTCGCGTGACCTTTTTCATCAGACTCTTAACCAGGCGACAATTTCTTACAGCCTTACCCTAAATTACAGATGCTTCGTGCAGGCCTCATCGCAGGCGGCGCATTCGGTGCAGTCACCCGCGTTGGCGAGGCGGTCCGACAGGAGATTCCAGTGGTAGAACTTCATCCTCTCGACCATCTCCTTATCGGTTCGCCTGAAGAGAGGCTTTTCATTGTAGGCCTGCATATAGCTTGCAATGGGAATGTTCTGAGGGCAGGATTTCAGGCAGTAGCCGCAGCCGGTACACAAAGCATTCATGTTTTCAGAAACGTGCGCGCGGACCCGGCTGGTATCGCTTTCGGTGAAGGGTTGGGCGGTCTCGGCCACTCTACATGCGGCGTCAATGTGCTCTTTTGCGGCAAGGCCCACGAGTGTCACTGTTATCTGGGGGCAATTGATGCAAAATCTCAGTGCGGCTTCCGTCGGCGTTTCATGGCCATCCCCGAGAAAAGCAAATTCCTTTTCGTGCTGAGGAATTAGCCCGCCGGACAAGGGATTCATAGCGACGACGCCGAGGCCGGCCTCGTGTGCGGCCTGGACGCCTTCCCAGCGGTACGGGAAGTTCAAGACATTGACGCCGAGCAGAACGCCCTCGAATTCGCCTTTGTCGATGATGTGCTTGACTTGCGCGCCGGGCAGGTGGGTGGAGACAGCGATATGGCCGATCAAGCCTTCTTCCTTGCACCTCATCAGCCCTTCGTACTGACCGCCTTTTTTCATCGCGCGTTCGTACTGATCCATCGTTCGGACGCACCAAACGTGGTAGAAGTCGATCCGGTCCACGTTCAGGCGTTTCAGCGATTTCTCGACCGCGGCCCGGGCCTTGTCCGCCCCGTTAGGACCCCTCGGCACGCCACCCTTCGTGGAGACGCAGTAACTGTGCCGCCGGCCGGCCATCTGCTTCAGCGCGATGCCGAAGATGGTTTCGCTCTTGTCGCTGCAATAGCCCGGCGCTGTATCGAAATAGTTGATCCCCTTGCTCTGCGCATAGAGCACAAGCTGGGCGTTCTCCTCGTTCGGCTTCGATGGATCGAATCGCATCCCGCCGAAGCCAACGGAACTGACCTTGGCTCCCGTCTTGCCGTATTCGCTGTAGTTCACGCGGCACACTCGGAACTGGGCTGAGGATCGTACACCCACGCCCGACCACACGGCCGGACCGCATTTCCTACAGAGTACAAGTACACCCGTGAACAAGCAAGAAATGATCGCGACGAGGGGCGCGAACCGGGCGCGCGTTGCATGAGATACAGATCCGCCAAGGCACCGCAGCCGTGCTCTCGCAGCACACCTATCGGTCAGTACGTAGCGGTGCTTAATTGAAAAGCGTGCTGTTTGGCGGCGTAGCTCTCAATATGGTAGTGGTCCCTGACGACTATCTCGTAGGTGATTCCGGCGCCGACCCCATCGACGAGCGAGAGCAGAGACAAGCCGCGCAGGGTCTCAGCCACGTTCCATGCATGTGAGACGCACCCTTTGCCGTTCGCGTCCGCGCCGATAGAGCCACCTCCTCCATCAAACACCTCGGGGATGGATCCGAATGTGTCCAATGTCTGCGCGAGAGCGGCGAAATAGCCCGCGTCATTCAGAACGCTCAACGCCTTCGTCCGGCCGTACGTTTTGACGGCGCCCTCAATGAAGGCGCCCATCAGCCACGGCCAGACCGTCCCCTGATGGTGCGAGTATTCGCCCCAGTGGACCGCGCAGCAATTCGGGTCGTGCGGCGAGAGCGTCCGCAAGCCGAAAGGTGTCAGGAGTTCTTCCGTCACTTTGTTCATAACGGCCAGACTCTTTTCCGCATCCAGCAGCCCAAGGGCCACGGCAAAGACTTGGTTGGGCCTGATCTTTCCAGAACTTTACGAACGCGGATTTCACTTTCTCCGCCAGTTCTGCATAGTCCCCTCCCCGGCCACCCGCGTGCCGGTCGATATCCTCCATCACTCGCAGCGCGTTGTACCAAAGCGCGCTGACCTCAACCGCTTTGCCGTGACGGCTCGTCACCGGAGCGCAACCTGCGGGCCTTACATCCATCCAGGTCAACTGCGTGTTCTCGTCACCGGCTGTTATGAGGCAATCGCGATCCATAGAGATACGTATCGTCTGGTGTTTCTCGATCCCGTCCTCGGGCCATATATCTTCGAACCATATCCCGTTTCGGTAGGCGTGGATAATTTCCTCCAAAACGTTTCGTACCGTGGCACTTCCGTCGCTGTGGAACCTCCTGTCAGCCGGTGTGTCCAGAAAAGCGTAGTCTCTTGTGCGCTCGAGGTACTTGCCCATCGCCCAAAGCAACCACAGAGACGCATCGACACTGTTGTACCTGGGCTGGGAGCCGTCCCCGATGATGTTCGGAAGAAGGCCGTCTCTAACGAATCTCAGGTATGTGACCATGATGTCCCTGAATAAGTCAGACCTGTCACTCTCCAGACATAGGCCGGGAAGCGAGGCCATCGTGTCCCTTCCCCAGTTGTAGAACTGGCCGCCTTGTCTCTGGTCAAAGTACGGCAGGCCCGCAATGACCGTCCAGCCTCTCAGCGCAGGATCGTAATGGAACAGACCGCGTGATGCTTCTTGCAGACCGAAAAATAGTCCCCCATCCGGAAGCCTCGAACTCCGGAATTCAAATCCTGAATTTACAGCGTCTGAGTGATGGGTGGCGAGCGACGATTTGCGAATCGCCCGTGCGTACACGGTGGCGTAACGCTGTTCCATTGCGGCCGCCGTGACTTTCGGGCTGGCCAGATAGGATTCCAGCTTCATGTCGAGCCACAGAGTGTCACCGTTGTTGTGGTCGTAGTACATGTCCGACAGCTCTTCGAGCTTGCCAAGGATGTCTCGTGGCGCCCTGGCGTAGAAATCGTCGTTGTTCTCGTACGGGCCGACCAGCATCCCGCTGCGGCCGTCCTCGATATATTCGGGCGGGCCGCCGCTCCGTGTGGCGATGTTAATCCCTCCGTTCATGGCCGAGCGCTGGTCTGAGGTGCCGCAGGCCTCGTGCTCCGGGAGTGGGCAGTTGATACATATGTCGGCCCCGATGGCCTGCATTTTGAGCAGCGTGCTGTCCGCATTCGGCACAAAGACAAATCGTCTCCTCAACTCGGGCCTTTGCATCCAGCGAACAAACTCTTCGATCCACCCCTCCTCGTTGGACCCTTGCGGCGCGATCCCACCGACGACCACCTGCATCGCCAACCCCCTCATCCTGCCCCACATCGTGTCAACCTCCTCGTCCCTGTTCGCGCACACAACGTGAATGATGTCTCTCAGGACGGGCAATTGGCTCTTGTACTCGACCATTCTCCGGACCAGCCATACGGTCGGCAAGTCGCGGTCCAGGGTGACGCCGTCTTTGGTGATGATTTGGCCGTTACAATCGGTCATGCCGGCGGTTCTGCTTTTGACCTCGGCCAGTGACCGGGCTTTACCTTGCGCGCTTGTGCCCCGAAGAATCTCCTTGCCGGGTTTGATTCCTTTGAGTTTCGCTTCGAGCAGCTCGTCCATGATCCACGCGTCGCCGGAGCCGTTGAGTACGGGTTCCACCGGCCCATCGTAATCCGCGAAAAGGGCCTGCGTCGCGTCGGCGTGCTCGGCGCTGACGCCATTGGCCACGTCGCACGTTTCGAGCGCGCCCTTTGAGAAATCGATAAGCCAGTGGCCGTCCTGCTGCATCGAGAATCTCTTCCAGAATCTCTGATGACTTTGCGCATGGAACCTCATCGCGTAGCGCGCCCTTGCGACGTCACCATCGGTCAATCCGTCCACGCTGAATCTCTCCAGGCCCGCGGGGACAACCGTGTGATTCGTGTAGACTACCGCCGTCTTATCGAAGGCATCGTCGCCCTTGATGATGGCCGCCGCGTCGGCAACGTGACCTTCATTAAGATGGAGCACATCGGGCACGACGTTCAAGCATTTGAGCAACTCGTATACGCATTCGGCGAAAATCGTCTCTTGCAGGAAGCGGTGTTCCCGCCCGCGGCCCGGATGGGTTTTGTCGTCGGGATAGAGAACGTCGAATACCTCCGGACAATAGAACAGGCAAAGAGACGTTCCGCCGCGGGAGACGTTATACACCTTTGCACGGTACTGCTTCTCACAGGCCGTGTTCTCGCTCTCCGGTCCGTCACGGACGTGATCGGTTGATCCTCGTAAGAAACGTCTACGTATTCAATATGCTGCCTGCCGTTTCTGATCGACTGAACCAGTCGCTTCTTATAGAGGGGCATGCAGCCGAACGCCCTGCGCAGCCCTATCGTGCTGAGCCCTTCGAGCTTGTCACCGAAATAGATCCCCAGCCCGCCTCGGACGTTCGCTTCGCGGGCGTCTCCTTTCAGCTCAGCTATGCACCCCTCCATCGAAAGCGTGACGAGAATCTTACCCTTCAACTCCGGCGTGTGCACCTCTATCCATGGGACGTGTGGTCGTATCATGCAATCTCCGTACGTCATCTAAGAATTATGATTCTTGCCCGCCCCAGGCGGGTAAAGTTTTCGATTGCGGTGCCGGAAGGCATCTCCTGGGGACCTCCCCGCGGCGTCCCCTGAATCGAAAACCGTAAGTCGTAAATCGTAGATCGTACATCTTGCGTGCGGTTCTTGAGCCTTTCCGACCGTGGTTGAGCGGCTGCGTGCGGTGTAGTTTAACAGGCGCAACGGTACCCATTCCAGGCGAGCTTTTCGTCTTCTCTTTGTCGGCCCCAACCTCCAGCTTAACATCTTCACCGTCTTGACCCGCACCCAACATCTTTCCCCGCTTAGCCCCGATAACGCCGGGACCGCACGGCGGAAATTTTTTTCATAAAAATCGAGAAAAAGAGAAGCGGAATTGACTATTTACTATCGTCTATTGAACGGATCGCACGCAGCGGATGGCTGCCAACGTGGAAATAGTCAATAGTCATTTGTCAATAGTCAATCCACTCGCAGGCGAGCCCCTCACTTTTCTGTTGCGTCACCGTGTCCTCGCCCTGTAGACTTGTGCCCATCAGGCCTCGGGACTTGGAAACCGAGTCGCGGGCCGCGAGCCACGAGTGATGGGTTTACCGCAACGAAAGGAAATGTCATGACAAAAAGCAACATCATCCAACGACGTCAATTTCTCAAATCCACCATAGCCGTAGGCGCGGGATTAACCATCTTGCCAAGCGGCGTTCTTTCAGGCGCGAACGCTCCCAGCAACAAGCTCACCGTGGCTCTGATCGGCGTGGGCGGCCGGGGCCGCGCTCACCAGGACGCGATCTCCAGCGAAAACGTCGTGGCCCTATGCGACGTGGACGAGAAGAATCTGGCCGTAGCCGCCAAGAAGTTCCCGAATACCACGCACTATTTCGACTGGCGCAAGTGCCTCGATCACAAGGGCCTGGACTCTGTCATCTGCTGCACCACGGACCACACGCACGCTTTCGTCGCCAACTGGGCCATGAATCGCGGCCTGCATATTTACTGCGAGAAGCCGTTAGGCAACAGTGTGGAGGAAGCGCGGCTGGTGCGCGCGACCTATCTCAAGAACAAACACAAAATCGCCACGCAGTGCGGTACGCAGCGCCACGCGTACCCGAACTTCAACCGCGTGCGAGAGCTTATCCTGGATGGCGCGATCGGCGAGCTGACGGACGTCTATACCTGGGGCAATCGCCAGATCCCCAAGCCCGGCTACCTGCCCGCAGCGGGTGACCCGCCAAAGACCCTCCATTATGATCTCTGGCTCGGCCCGTCGCCCTGGCATCCTTACAACCCGGGCTACTTCCACGGGTGCCTGGGCTGGAACATGTACTGGGACTTCGGCAGCGGTCAGATCGGCGACATGGGCAGTCACACGATGGACCTCGCCTGGAACGCCATCGACACCAGCCTGCCGACGACCGCCGAGGCCAAGGGCGACCCGTTCAATCCTGACGTGACCCCGGTCGAGATGGAGAGCCATTTCGACATGCCCGCGAACAATTGGCGCGACGCGATCCGCCTGAGCTGGTATCAGGGCGGAGCCATGCCCAGATCGCCGAAGCCTTACGTGGACTTGAACAAGATCGGACACGGCGCGATGTTCAAAGGCACGAAGGGCTACGTCATTTCCGATTTCACCTCGCGTCTGGTTATACCTTTCGGCGATAGAGCCGACCTGACCTACTACAATCGGCGCAGCAAGGACGACGTTATCCCCGACATGGGCCACTTCCAGAAACAATGGATCAATGCGTGCAAGACCGATCTCAAGACCGCGTGCGATTTCGAGTACAGCGCCAACCTGATCGAAACGATGCTCCTGGGTCTGGTGGCGTACCGCGTCGGCAAGAAGCTCGAGTACGACGGCGCGAACGGCCGCGTGACGAACAGCGCCAAGGGCAATGAGCTGCTCTGCAATCACTACCGCGACGGCTGGACCCTCAACGGGTGACAACCATGAAAATCTCGTTCTTGTGTGTGTGCTCGGTTGCCGTAGCCGCAGTCGCGGCCGGCGCCGAGCTGCCTTCGGGGGTGAATCCCAATGACCCGGTGCTCCAGGCGGGCTGTCTGGACGTGACGAAAGCCCCCTACTTCGCGGACCCAACGGGCACGAAAGACGCTACCGATGCCATCCGGCGCGCCGTCGACGACGCGCGGGATCACAAGCTCGTCTGCTTCTTCCCGGAAGGGACGTATCTCATCTCCGACACGATCTCGTGCGAGCAGCAGGTGCGGAAGCTTGACAAGCCCAGGTTCGTCGAGGGCGGAAGGAGAGCCGACTATTGGCACATCAATCGGCAAATCGTGATGATCGGATCGACGAAGGGCAAGAAGCGCCCCGTTCTGAAATTGTCGCCCGACGCCAAGGGATTCGACGACCCGTCAAAGCCGAAGATTTGCGTCTACATCTGGGCCCACACATGGTACGGCGACGGGACGGGCGAGCAGCCGAACATTTCCTTCAATCACATCTTCAAGGGAATCGATATTGACGTGCGCGGCCACGCGGGGGCCATCGGCATCCGCCACTCGGGTTCCCAAGGTTCCACGTTGCAGGACTCGACGATCTATGCCGAGGGTGCATACGCGGGAATGAACAACTGTTGCGGCCAGGGAGGCGGCACCTACAATGTCCAGGTCCTCGGCGGCCGGTACGGCATTGTGATCGAGCCGTCCAGCCGGTTTCCTATCCTCACCGCCTGCGCGTTCAAAAGACAGACGGAGGCGGCGATTACCTACGCCAAAGGCGGTTCGCAAGTGCCCACGCTGCTAGTCGGATGCGCAATCGAGCCGTCGGCGCATTGCGCGGTCGATTTCACCACGCAGCGCAAGTACGCCGGAATCAACATGGTGGACTGCGCGATCGCAGCCAGGTCGGGCGGCGTGGTTGCTCGGACCAGGAAGAGTGAGAACATCTACCTCGAAGATACCTACGTCTCGGGCGCCGGGTCCGTGTGCACTGGAGACGCCAAATTCCCCACGACGGACGGATGGACGCATGTCGTACGGTATTCGTCCAGCACCAAGGGGGCGGTCAATCTTCTCAATGGGGTCCAATCCACAGGGGAGATTGCCGAGTGGAAACCCGCCGGCGCTGTGCCGTCGTATGAGACTCTCCGTGAGCGGCACTACGCCAGAGGACCGTCGTTCGAGGATGAGGACGCGGTGAACGTCAAATCCTTCGGTGCCAAAGGCGACGGCAAGACCAACGATACAAAAGCGTTCGAGAAGGCAATTGCGACCCACGACAAGATATTCGTACCCGTCGGCGACTATCGGCTGTCCGGCACGCTTCGCCTGCGCCGCAACACGCACCTGTTCGGGCTGGAACGCACCTATACCACTATTGGCGAGGCTGCCCCCAGGAGAGGACGGCGGGCTAACAACGACAGAGATTCTTTCTCCCTCCTCACGGTCGATGACGCCGATGCTGCTCCGGGGCTTTCGTTCCTGACGGTACGCGGACGGATTGACTGGAGGTCCGGACACGGCACCTATATGCTAGCTTCAGGTCCGCCCCACTTTTCCGGCCACGGCGGAGGCAGGCTTTACGGCGTGATGGCGATGAGACAGCCTTTCGTCCTGAGCGGGATCACGCAGCCGACTTCGTTTTACGCGCTGAATATCGAGCGGGTGCTTACCAACCCCCAATCGAAGATGACGGACTGCTCGCACGTCCGGGTTTACTATTTCAAGGTGGAAGCCGGAACGATCGACCGAGCCAATGCGGGCGATGAGAACACGCCATGCCAAATCAGCGATTCGCGGGACGTGAGGATTTACTGCATGTACGGCAATGTCAGAAAGCTGGGAGACCGGCCGATGCTCGACGTGGTGAACTCGGACGGGATCATGGTGTCTCAATTGAAAGCGTTCCGGCCGGACACGTTCCCCCATTTGATGGAAACGTACGGTCAGTCACGAAGCGAAATTCCGTCCACCAAGATCTGCGCGCTATTCATGCGTGATGCTGGAGGATATACTGGACTCCAGAAGTAGGACGTGCAGCCTGGAATCGGGAGCTATTCGGAGGTACAGAAAGATGTCACGAAATCATCACACAAAAGAACGGTGCGGCTGCCCGCACAAGGAGTCTCGACTAAGCAGATTTGCCACATGGACCAAGAAACGGCCTTGGCTGATATGGTTGCTTCCCATCGCGGGACTCATGTCTCTGATCTGGTTCCTGATGCGGGTCGTGCCCAAGCCCTCACGTGCGACGTATCCTTGCCAGCGGGTGGCGGCGCCTTTAGCGAGCGGGTTTGTGGTCTGGATCACAGGATTGATAGGCTCGACTCTAGCCTATCGCCGAGCGAGCCGGCTGCTGAAGAAGTCGCGCTGCGTCGCGGCTGCCATCTGCATAGCCGTGGCGATTGGTATCGTATGGGCAGCACTCAGTACGACCGGCGGCAAACCGGCCGGCGCCGCGGTGTTCACGCCGGAGGAACCGGCCAACAGTCCTATGGGCGTGGCCAAGGGCATTCATCCCGGCCGCGTCGTGTGGATTCGCGACCCGGATGCCACAAGCTGGGACGGCTCGACTGGAAACTGGTGGGACGACAACAACACTAACCAGCAGGCCGTGGATTCGATGGTCTCCGGCGCCATCCAGCGACTGACGGGCGAATCAAGCGACGCGAAGGCGTGGGACGCGCTCTTCAGGTATTTCAACAAGAGCAAAGGTCTTGGCGACACGGGCTATCGTTCGCCGGAGAAGATCGTTGTCAAGGTCAATATGAACCAGGACAGCAAAGGTCCTTGGAAGCCGAACGGCGGTTATCCCAGTCCTCAAGTCGTATACTCGCTTGTGGATCAGCTCGTGAACAAGGCAGGCGTGCCCGGCTCCGCGATTACCCTTTACGACGCCACGCGGTACTTCGGCGATCCCATCTACAACAAGATCAGGAACGACGCCAACGCCGAATTCCGGAAGATCAGCTTCGTCGTCGCTCCCGACAGGGCGCAGGACGGGCGGCTTGCAGCCGTCTACGATAAAAGCCAGCCGCTTCATACGAAGGCGGGGATCGCATCCTTTCCGCGGTGTGTCACCCAGGCCAAATATATGATCAATCTGGCGTTGATGAGAGCGCACACACTGTTCGGGATGACCCTGTGCGGGAAGAACCATTTCGGCACGATGTACTTTCCGAATGATCGCGGCTGGTCGCCGAGCCCCTTGCACAAGTACGGCAGCCGGGATAATGCCATGGGCTCGTACAACTGCCTCGTGAACCTGAACGGCGACAAGCACCTGGGCGGCAAAACGATGCTTTACATGATCGACGGCCTCTATCCCGCGCGGAATCAGAGTTCCAGCGTCATACGATTTGCCGGCTTTGACAACGACTGGTTCTCGAGCATTCTGGTCTCACAGGACCTGGTGGCTATCGACTCGGTCGGGCTGGACTTCTTGCGAAACGAGCAGGCTGTGGGTTCGAACATGGTGGACGTGGTCGGTCATCCCGACAATTACCTCCACGAGGCGGCCTTAGCGGACCACCCACCTTCAGGGACAACCTATGATCCGGAAGGCGACGGGACGACGCTGGAAAGCCTGGGTGTCCATGAGCACTGGAACAATCCGAAAGACAGGCAATACTCGCGGAATCTGGAAACCGGCAACGGGATCGAGCTGGTCACGAGATAGATGCAACCGAGAGGCCGTCCATTGAATCGTAGACAATTTTTGCGCGCAACAGCGATTCTCGCCGCCGGGTGGGGCGCTTCTGCCTTCGCAGAGCGAGACGATGCTGACAGCCATTTTTCGATAGTAGACACGCATCAACACCTGTGGAATCTAAGTCAGTTTCGGCTGCCCTGGTTGCAGCCGGGCGGCGAGTTGACGAAGGATTTCACCATGGCCGACTACAAAGCCGCTACCGAAGGGCTTGGGATAACCAAGGCGATCTATATGGAGGTAGCCGTCGAGCCGGGACAGCAGGTGGCTGAGGCGGAGCATATCGTCAAGGTGTGCGAAAACAAGAGCAATCCCACCTGTGCTGCGGTAATCGGAGGACAAATTCTGGAAGACAGCTTCAGGGAATATATTCTCCGATTCAAAGGCAGTCCCTACATCAAGGGCGTGCGGCACGGTCTGAGCAACCCAAAGCAATTGGAAAACGATCAGCTCCTCTGGAACCTGCGGCTGCTCGGCTCTCTGGACATGAGCTTCGATCTGCTGGTCCCGCCCGGGTTAATCGGCGGAGCGGCCAGGCTGGTCGAGCAGTGCGGCCGGACACGATTCATCCTCGATCACTGCGGCAACGCCGATCCGCTGGCGTTTCATCGCGACCTGGACTGGGGCCGAAAGCCTCAGCATGACGCGGATCAGTGGAAACGCGGCATTGACACACTGGCCCGGCGGACCAACGTGATCTGCAAGATCAGCGGAATCATCGCCCGCGTGCCAAAGGGCAAGGCCGCGGCGGACGTCTTGTCGCCGATCGTGACGCATTGCCTGGACGCGTTTGGCCCGCATCGGGTCGTCTTCGGCGGCGATTGGCCGGTTTGCACTCGCGGAGCACCGCTTTCCGTATGGGTTAGTCTGCTCCGTGAGATCGTGCGAGAACGGTCCCGCGAAGAGAAATCCAAGCTCTTTTGGGCAAACGCCCACCGCTTCTACGCCCTGGGGCGCACGTCCACTGAATACTGACCACTGACCTGTGAAGAGACCTCATGTAGCAGGTGGCTGCGCGCATACAGATCCGGCAAGAGATACCTGGCTGGATAGCCGGTAGTCGTTTTCCGATTATCCCCGTTCCCGCTACCTACTTGACGATCGTCTGGCGTCTTCGTGTCTCGCAGCTCGCGACTCCGATCGCAACCCGTCACGAGCGACAAGTCACCAGAGACGAGCTACACCATAAGGAAATCCCTTAATCTGAACCAGCCGGGGCAACCAGCGTAGAAACTCCAGTTATAAATGAGGATTCAGGCATTGACGAATCCTCATGGCTCTTGTGGATTTTGAGATTAACACTGTTCGATACGAGAATCCAGGATCGGGTGTCGAGCCCGACGTTGCGCTAAGCAATCTGGCAATCTGTTTTGAGGATTTCCCTTATTTACGCGGCCTGAAAAGTGGAGCAAACTAATGTGGATTTTTCAAGGGCAAAAGCCCCCAGACTGTTTTGCACTATACCTGATGCTGATGTGGCAGGATTTTGCCAAGTCATCGCCAGATTTTTCAGTGTTTATTTGTGGTCTATGAATGCGGTTTCGTAGGGGGGGACGCCCCACGTGAATCAGAAAGGAGCCAATAAATGGCCAAGAGGCAAACCAACAACCCGAACACGGGAACGGCTCGAAAGACAGCCGTTACCAGGAAAGAGCAATCATCCGTCTCCAGGAGATCGGCTGCCAAATCGACTCACGCCATCAAGGATACGCCGGCGGCGACGAATCGCAGCCGTGGTGGGTCGGCTGAGTCTGTTGCGACCTTGCGACCCCGGCACGAGCAAGAAACCAGTACTCTTACTCACGACCAGATCGCCGAGCGGGCAAAGGCTCTCTGGCAACAGCGAGGCTGTCCGCCCAATGAAGACCAGAAGAACTGGTTTGATGCTGAAAACGAGCTGAAGATGGAGCTCGGCGTTCGTTAGTGCTCGATACTCGGTTCTCGACGAGTATCGAGAATCTGATGGGGATGGAGTGTTCGCTGGGCCAACCAGTGGAGTGGAATGCTGTTTGACAGTAACCTGTGCAGAAATCCGTTACAGCGGATATGTCACCGAGGCTCGTACTTCTGAAATGTCCATACGGGTTCTAATGTTAGGTTGGGAATTCCCGCCGTTCATAAGCGGAGGGCTGGGAACCGCCTGCTACGGACTAACACGTGCAATGGAGAACTTGGACGTTAACATCACGATGCTGCTGCCCGTTGGCACTTGGAGCCTCGAGGGAAAGCCGCACAGCTATTTCGAGCTGGAAGCCGGCGCCGACGAAAACCCTGCGCATATAACCTTCAAGCCGGTGCCCTCCGAGCTGCCCAACCCTTATCACCATCCCCGGCCACAATCTCTGCGACTGCGCTGCGCCGGCTCGATCGGCGGTTACGATGGGAATCTTGTCGAGCGCGTCGATGACTATGCAAAACGTTGCGTAGAACTAATAGAGGAACCGTCATTTGACGTGATCCACGCGCATGATTGGGTGACGTTCCCCGCCGGAATGGCCTTGTCCGCCAAATTCTCCAAACCCCTGGTGGTGCACATTCACGCTACGGAGTTCGACCGTTCGGGCGAGTGGGTTAATCATAAGATTTACGAGATTGAACGCCGGGGGCTGGAAGCGGCTTCGGCGGTCATGGCCGTCTCTCAATACACCGCCAACATCCTCGTGGAGCGGTACGGCGTAACACAACAGAAGATTCGCGTCGTGCACAACGGCATCCAGCCAAAACCTCTCTCGCGACGGGATTCAGCCGAGGCAGATGGCCAGAGAATTGTTCTCTTTCTCGGCCGGGTCACTGGCCAGAAAGGCCCGTACCACTTCGTTGACGCCGCCGAAAGAGTGCTGAAGAGGCTCCAAAATGTGAAATTTGTGATCGCCGGTTGGGGCGACCTGGCACCGGCTATCATCGAGGAAGTCGCGACCAAGAGGCTCGGCTCGAAAATACTTTTCACCGGCTTTCTCCGGGGCGATCAGGTGGACCGTGCTTACCGGGCGGCGGACGTCTACGTCATGCCTTCGGTCAGCGAGCCTTTCGGGCTGACGGCTGTCGAGGCCATGCAGCAGGGCGTCCCGGTGATCCTTTCAAAGACCACCGGTGTCGGAGAAATCCTTCGCCGCGGGGCGGTGAAAATCGATTTTTGGGACGCAGAGAAAATCGCAAAAACCATCGTCAACATCCTCAGTGATCGAGCGTTGGCGGAAAGGCTGGTTAGAAATGGCCAGGAGGAAATCCGCCCGCTTACCTGGGAGGTCGCTGCAAGGAAATGTCTGGC
>JARRQQ010000108.1:0-10634 GCA_037381725.1 Sedimentisphaerales bacterium | reverse complement strand
GCTCTGGGCTGGGCAAAACCCATTTGTTGCACGCAGTTTGCTTCGAAACCGAACGAAAGCTGGAAAAGGCCGTCATTCAATTCCTGAGTTGCGAGGATTTCGTCAACCGGTTTATCCGGGCTATCGAGGAAGGAAATCTGGCCGGTTTTCAGAGCCAGTTTCGCACGGTTGACATGCTGGTCATCGACGACGTCCAATTCCTGCGCGAGCGCGAGCACAGCCAGGAAGAGTTCTTTCACACGTTTAACGCGTTGTACAATAACGGCAAGCAGATCATCCTCAGCGCGGACAGTCCGCCCGGCAAGATTCCCTCGCTGGAGGAGCGTTTGATCAGCCGGTTTAGCTGGGGCTTGGTCGCGAGGATCGATCCGCCGAGCTATGAAACGCGAGTAGCGATTGTGCAGAAGAAGGCCCATCTTCGAGGTCTTGAGATCTCGGAGGAGATCGCCGGCTATATTGCGCGCAAAGTCCAGGCGAACATCCGGGAATTGGAGGGGGCCTTGACGACCATCTACGCGGTCGCCACCACGGCCGGCCTGCCGATCGACCTGGAGCTGGCTCGGACGGCGCTGGAGGGGCAAATAGAGCCGCCTGTCAAACACATCAGCATTACGGACATCATCGAGGTTGTCACCAGCCATTTCGGCGTTCGGTTGGCCGATTTGCAGAGCAAAAAGCGAAGCCAGAGTATTGCGGAACCGCGACAGATCTGCATGTACCTGGCCCGGAACCTGACAAGACACAGCTTGGGTGAGATCGGAGGCCACCTGGGCGGCCGGGACCACACGACCGTCATGCACGCCTGCAGCAAGATAAGCCAGGTCAAGCTCGCCGATCCCAAGATGAATGCGCTGCTCGACGAGCTGACCAAACAGATCACGCAAGCCCTCCTCCGCTGACGTCAGGCGGATTACCCGCTGCGTCAGGCCCAATCGTAGTCGTCCGGCCGCTCAGTTTAGTACAGCGTTGAGCATATAGAGATAGTCGGAGAGCAGGCGGGTTATGAGGAATTTTTCTCTCACGATTTCCTTTGCCTTTTGGCCCATGCTTTTCGCCGTGTCCGGATTCTTCAGCAGGTGGACAATCCGGTCGGCAAAACCTTCGGTGTCATAAGGTTCCAGTAGGAAGCCGTTTTCGCCGTCCTCGATCTGAACCGGTATTCCGCCGACGTTGGAGGCCACGACGGGCGTTCCTTTCCAAAGAGCCTCTGTCACCGAAAGGCAGAACCCTTCCTTCGTGGATTTCTGGATGACGACGCTTGAGAGTTTCTGGATCGAATTAACCAAGGCGTCATTGTTGCCGACGACAAACAAGATGTCCCCTTTTTCAACGTACTTTCTGGCCTTGCGATACGTTTTGGTGTTGCACTCCCTCCGGGTCGTCGCCCGCAAGGTTGTAGCAGAAGACCAAACGACAATCCACTTGTTCTTTCACGTGTTTGAATACGTCTATGACTCCACCCGGGTCTTTCCACGGATCGAGCCGCGAAACCTGGGTGACAAGCGGTTTGTCCAGTGGTATGCCGGCCTTTTTGATGTATCCCATCATGGCTTTTTCCGACAGGTCCATATTCTTGAGGTTCAGCGGATTGATGGCGGGGCACATGAGTCTCTGGTCCACGGGCAAATCTTCTTTGAGGTATTTTTCGCTTGAGACGACAATCTGATCGTACTTGAGCAGGAAACCCTTGAGGAAATCCCATAAATGCTCATTGGGCTCCGTCAGGTCGATGTGACATCGCCAAATCCACGGTTGTCGTTTTCTATAGGACCGAATCAGGGCCAGAGGTTGTGGATCGTGTACGATGACGCAGTCATGATCAAGGTGGGTGAACCTCGCATAGTTGCCGTTGACCAGGAGATACAATTCCTTTCTGCTTTCCGTAAGATTTATGTGCGCGCCCTGGAGGGCGTTGTGGAAACTCTTGGTGATCTCGAAGAAAGCCGGAGTGCCGTGGAGGATACGCCAGCCGGTATCGATCCCCACGTCGTTCATCAGCATCGCCAGAGAGTACAGAATCTCCGCAACGCCTCCACCCATATACGTGCTGTTCACGTGGACAATGTGCTTTCCGTAAAGCTTCTTAGCCCTGTGATAGATTTCAGCGAGTGTCTTGTCCGGTACAATCTTTCGAAATTCTTCCAAACTCAGCATACGTGCGAATCTCCAACTAATTCTTCCAATAGCGTTCTGAATTCCATAACAGTATCGACATTAAAACGTGCTTTCGAGATGCCAATGCCCACTTTGATGGAGTAGGCCTCCTTCGGCATCGCCGCAAACATCTCCTCATCGGTATAATCATCTCCGGCGGCCATGACGAAATCCCATTTGCCCTGTTCCAGCCAGCGCTCCGCGGCCCTGCCTTTGTTGATGCCAAGCTGCCGGATCTCCAGTATCTTGCTGCCTTCGAATACCCCAACGTCCAGATTAGCCGTCAGGTCCGAAATGGCCGTGCGAAGCTCCTGAGTGCGGACGTAGCCCAAGTCCGGCTCGGACCGCCGATAATGCCACACCAGTGAGAAGTCCTTTTCCTCGACGAGCGAACCCGGCGTCCGGTCAGAATAGAGTTCGAGAATCGGCTTTATTACCTGCTTCCATTCCGTTGTCATTATCGGGTCCACGTGTTGCCACTGTTCATCCGTTTGCTGCATCCAGGCGCCGTGCTCGGCCACTAGCCGGATATTGAGATTGCCTAGCCAGTTATCGAGCGTTTGTTTATCACGACCGCTGACAACGACGAGCGTGTTCTTTGTATCTGACGAGAGTTTCTTCAGAATAGTGACAATCTTGTCATCGGGTCCCGCCTCTGACGGCTTGCCACGAAAGCCGACCAGTGTGCCGTCGTAGTCGAGCAGAAGCAACCTCTTGCTGGCTTCGGCATACCGGGCTTTCAACTCATTGCGCGTACCCTCCGAAACCTTGCGAACGGCGAACTCCGCCTGGACTTGCCGCACTTCCGAAATGGCCTCGACAAAGTCATTGCTCCACCTGGCGATGTCGTACCGACGAAGTCGCTGCTGCATCGACCGGTTTCGTTCGACCTTCTCCGGAAGGGGCATTTCGAGAGCCTCTTTGATGGCCTGCACGATGGCATGCTTACTGTTGGCGTTAACGATAAGGGCCTCTCCGAGCTCACTGGCCGCGCCGGTCATTTCTCCAAGGATCAGCACACCGTCACCATCCGTCTTGCTGGCGACGTATTCTTTGGCGATGAGATTCATGCCGTCCCGTAGAGGAGTGACCAGTGCCACGTCGGCGATGTTGTAGAGCGCGGTGATTTCCTGGAAGGACAGAAAGCGATAAAGATACCATACCGGGACGTAGCCGATGGCACCGTGCTCGCCGTTGACTCTTCCAACGAGGTGTTCGAGTCTTTGTCGAAGCCGCTGATAGTCCTGGACGCCGGTGCGAGAGGGCACCGCCACCATGATCAGCGTGACCTTGCCTTTGTACTGGGGGTTTTCTGACAGGAACAGGTCGAAGGCTTCGAGCCGCTCGGGTATGCCCTTGGTGTAGTCAAGCCGGTCGATGGAGATAACGAGTCTTCTCTTTCCGATCTTGGCGACGGTCTTGTTCACTTCGTTTCGGACTACAGGGTCGTTTTCGGCCTGAGCGTATTTGTCGTAAGCGATCCCCATAGGAAAGGCGTCTACCCGAACGATCCGGTTGTGCACCTGGAGCTTGCCTAGCGTGTGCTCGAAGCCCACGATTCTGCAGACGCTGCTGAGAAAGTGACGCACGTAGTCGTAGGTATGAAAGCCGATCAAGTCCGCTCCCAGCAGGCCGTTGAGAATATCTTCGCGCCAGGGCAACAGCCGGAACAACTCGAACGACGGCCAGGGGATATGCAAGAAGAATCCAATTTCGATCTCAGGGCACTTCTCCCGCAAAAGCTCGGGAAGGAGCATGAGCTGATAGTCGTGCACCCAGACTCTGTCGCCGGGCTTGATTATTTTCATCGCCTCCTTGCAGAAGACGTGGTTCACCTGTTTGTAGGCTTGCCAAAAACGGTCTTCCCATATCGTCCGCGTGGGAAAATAGTGGAAAAGAGGCCAAATCGTTTCGTTGCAGAAGCCCAGGTAATAGAGCTCGATTTGCTTCTTGGACAAGAATACAGGTAAGCAATCTTCCTCTGCGAGCCGGTCTCTGACATGCGACTTGTCTTGAGACGTGAGCTTTTCGTGCGCCATTCCGGGCCACCCGACCCAGAGCCGCTCGTAGGATTCCGGCAATGACGACAGTCCCACCGCGAGTCCTCCTGCGCTCGGGCGGAAATGAAATTCGCCGTCTGTTTTGCTCATGCTAAAGGGCAACCGGTTGGCGATCACCACTAATCGTCCCATAATGTATCCTTTCTTTTCGAGTCCGTTTATACCAAACATGGGACAAGTCGCAAGGCAAATCTGGACCTGCCCGTTGCGGACGGTGAGACATCAGGTGACACGGCTAACCTGCCGGGGCGCTACCCCGTACCCGCTGTCCGGCGCCAAAGGCAGGGTGGTCCAACCTCATGTGCACAGTTGTTTTTGCGGTAGCTAAGCGAGGTTTTTCCCGATAGTATATCGCCATCTTGATCGGGCAGACGGCAGAGGATGACGAAACGTGGCGCAGGAACAAATCAAGGATAAGTGGCCCCGAGTGGCGCTGATCGCCTCAGAATATACGATCAGTGAGTACTCGAGTTTCTTGCAGCGCTTGCTGGTCGGCTTGGCCGATGAGTCGATCCCCGCGGCCCTGGTTTGCCCGTCCTCGTGGGAGCCAAGTTCGGCATTCACGGCGGCCGCCGAGGTCATCGCGCACCCGGTTTTCAATGTCCCATTCATGGGACCTCTCAACATGCGGCTACTCACGGAACGACTCATGAGATTCAAACCCACGGTCTTGCACTGTCTATGTGAGAGTCAGGCGTCCACGACGCGACGGTTAGCGCACGGTCTGGACGTACCATACGTGCTGACAGCCAACTCCCTACCCAAACGATGGAAACCCTTGTCCGTTTCATCGACGTACTGCACACGTATCATTGTGCCGGCCCAGAGTATCCGGGACCGCGTGATCAGGGCGCAACCACATTTAGCCGGGAGAATGGAACGCATCAACATGGGTACGTTCGCGGCGCAGAGCGCCCAGTGCTTTTCCGAGCCTTCCCAGGTTGCTACGCTGGTGGCCGCCCATCGTTTCCGCAAGGCCGACGAATACGAGGACTTTCTCGGCGCTGTCAGACACCTGCTCATCGACGGTTATGAGTTCATGATGGTGGTGGTGGGAAACGGGCGGGCGGATGAGCGACTATGGAAGCTGCTGACCGCCCTGGATTTGCTCCGCGTCGTCACTTTGGTGCCTCGCGAGATACCCTGGCGGTCCATTCTTGTGTCGGCGGATGTCTTCATTCGGCCCCGACCGAGCCGCGTCTTCGATTCGCTGTTGTTGGAGGCGATGGGTGTCGGTGCGGCCATCGCCGGTTGCCGGGGTGGGGTGGACGATCTAATCGTGGACGGTCAAACGGCGATGGTGTTCGAGCCGAACGACGAACTCAGCATCATGCGCACTCTTCAGCACTTGTTGGACAAGCGGGAAGCCGCTCGTCAAATGGCGACCAGCGCGTTGGAATATCTCCGAGAGAACCATTCGGTCAGCCGGATGATCGCCGCCACAATTCAGGTCTACCGCGAGGCGACCGGATAAGTCGTGCTGATTGTAAAAGAAGGACAAGGAGGCGAATCTCCTCCATAGGGACGGAGATTCGGTCAGACTCCGGGGTCGTCCGACTTCAGGTCAACTGGACATTGACGGGCTTTTCAGGCATAGGCGTGTCGCCGGCCGCCAGTTGCTGACCAAGGCGGTAAGCTTCCTTCAGGGCTGAGGGGTGCTTTTCGATTTCGCCCGGCGCGTCGATCTCGCTCACGAACAAGTTGAAGGCGTACCTCACCTGGATCACGTCGAAATAAGATTTCATCGTCAATCGGATGCTCTCGAAGTGTTTCTTACTCCTGGACCCTGCGACGGCGATGACCATGGCCCGGCGGTCTCGTTCCGTCGAGAAGAGCTGTTTCTTGGAGATGTGCGTGTACACCCACAGGCATTGGCCGCGGTCGATGAGCATCTTGGCCTGGGCGCAGACTGACATGAAGAAAATCGGTGTGGCGAAAATCAGGCGATCCGCCTCGAGCATCTCGTTCAGAAGCTGTGGATAGTCGTCCGCCACGCGGCAATAGCCGGTCGCCATGCAGGCGTTGCACGCCAGGCAAGGCCCTATAGTATAGTCGGATAAGCGAACGTAGACCGTTTTCGCACCCATGGACTCAGCGCCCGCCAGCGCCCGGCGCAGGAGCGTGTCACTATTACTTTGAAGTCTCGGGCTTGTCGAGATGCCAAGGACTTTCATACGCAAAACCGGAGAAATAAGGGATACACATATTCTGACCCTGTGCCCGGATCTGAATGGAATCTTACCGCCTCGGCCCGGCGGCTTCAAACCATTTTACAGCATAAGTATCGACAAGCCGGAAGCTAAGGCGCTCGATTCAAAAAAGGCTCAAGCTTTCACGTGACGAGCGCCGATTCATACTAATGGCTTTCGGAAATGGGTGGCTCTGAATAATGACCAATTCGGCCATGTTAGTCTGAACTTGTTATGCCTATCCGGGATATTGCACACAAGTCTGATCGTAAGCTTGGTGTAGCAAAGAAGGGCTAAACGCAGAAGAAGGAAAGAGCCACATAGACAACTGGGAGAGCCTATGCAGCGGGGCTCTCCCTTCTTTCATTTCGGTCTTCCGTCCCATGTCCCTCGTGTCTTCATGACCTGAATACGACTTTGCCTCCGACGAGCGTAGCATGCACGGAAAGGTCGGGATCGAGCAGAACGAGGTCGGCGTCCTTACCGACCGAGATCGTGCCCTTCCTGTCTTCCAACCCCAGGATCTTGGCGGGGTTTTCGGTCACGGTCTTGATGGCGACACCGAACGGACAGCCGGTCAGGGCGATGAACCTCTGGAGCATCTGGCTCAGGCCAAGGGCCGTACCGATGAGCGTTCCGTCTTGGTATCGGGCGGCTCCGTTCTTGGACTCGTATTCGATGCCGTTGTAGACGAAGTTGCCGTCGCCCAGGCCAATGGCCTGCATGCCGTCGGTGATGGGGATGCTTCGCTTCGGCCCCAAAATCTCGTAGGTCAGCTTCAGAACCGGTGGGTGAATATGCACGCCGTCGGTTATCAACTGGGCGGTGATGTCCTCACTCTCGAAAATCGCCGCCAGGGGCCCGGGCGCGCGATGGTGTAGCGATGGCATGGCGTTGAACGTGTGGGTGACGTGGGAAATGCCCGCCTCGAAACCGGCGAGGGTCTGAGTGTACGTTGCGCTCGAGTGGCCGAAGGAAGCGATTGTGCCGGACTCGACAAGAGATTGAATGAGTCTGAGGCTCCCGGGCATTTCCGGTGCGATCGTCATCATCGCCAAATGTCCCGCCGTGACGTCCTGAATCTCGTCGAGCATTTGCTCCGACGGGGGGCAGATGCACTCCGGCAGGATCATTCCCTTCTTCGCAAGAGAGATGAAAGGCCCTTCGAGATGGACGCCGAGCAGGTTCGCTCCACCGAGGTCTTTGCCCACGTATTCAGCGGCGAGGGTCAGATGCTCGTTGCCTTGGCCCGGCTTGAATACGGTGGTCGCAAGAAAGCCGGTGGCTCCATATCGAGCGCAGGTTTGCGAGATGGCTTGAAGCGCTTCGACGGTCCCATCCAGAATGTCGGCGCCGCCGGCGCCCTGGATATGGACGTCAATGAAACCCGGCGCCACCATTCTGCCCCCGGCGTCGAATGTCTCGTCGCAGTCGGATGCGCTAAGCTTCAGCCCGATCTGCGCTATCATTCCGCCCTCGATGAGAATGGATGTGGTTGCCTCACCTTGCGGTGCGTCGAACAATCTACAGTTCATTATCAGTCGTCTATGTCTTTTATCGCTCATAATGGCCGCAGAATAGCGGACTGTTATCGGGGATGCAAGATTTTGTTGGCGCGCCGAGTCATTTTATGGCTCGGTCGATGACGGATAGGTGAGTTCCGAGGCTATAAGAAAACCCCGAGTTGCGGTGCAAACTCGAGGTTACAAAACCACTCGTTGGGCCGCCTATACTACCTGACGGTCGGGTATACCTTCCACGCGCGTCGTTCTCTCGCTTGACTCCGATCCTTAACTATGCGGAAGAAAGTCTTCCTCCGCGATCAGACGTGGGTCGCGCCATCGATTTTACTTTTCGATGCGCAACTTACTCCGTCGCCATTCCTCAAAGCCCCCTTCGAGTTCCATCACGGGGAAGTCGTGTTCAGCGAAATACTTAGCTGCATTGGCCGCTAAGTGACAGGCTTCCGAGTAGCAGTAAATGACGTTGACTCTGTTTTTGCTCAGGCCACCGAATGTTGTCCAGCGCTCCTTGGGAAGACTAGCGGCTCCCGGGATATGGCCCTTTCTGAAGTCATTCCTTTTCCTCACGTCGATAATGTTTATGTTTTCACCCGACTCCATCAACTCCCGCAGTTCCAGCGGTCCGGTAGTAAACTCGAGCTTAGCCTCGAAGAACTCCGTCGCCTTCTTAGTATCCACCAGAGTCATAGTTTTACTCCTTCAATTCCAAGATCCTTTCTTCATCTTTCGTGTTTAACGTCTCTATTTTCCATACGCAACGCGGCGGAAAACGTTGCAGAGAAAACCCGCTTCAAATACATGAATTAGCGGAATTCCGGGTGATCGAACGTCCTTGACATGGATGCTCCTCGCTCGTATGATGCCTCCAAACGGCATATATTCCTGGAGCTGGCAAAATGGCCGAAATAGAGAAGACCTGGCAAAAGCGCCTGGCGGGCGCGCCGGACGAGTTGACGGTCGATTTTGTGGAGTCGCTTTCCATAGACAAGCGTCTCTACAAGTACGACATTGTGGGATCGATCGCCCACGCTCAGATGCTGGCTGAGCAGAACCTGATCACTAAGGATGAGTTCAGGCAGATACGGGACAGCCTGATTGAGATCAGCGAAGAAATCGCAACAGGGCGATTCGTCTTCGAAAAGACTTACGAGGACATTCACATGGCCATCGAAGCGGCGCTCGTGGCCAAGATCGGAGACGTGGGCAAGAAGCTCCACACGGGGCGCAGCCGGAACGATCAGGT
This sequence comes from Sedimentisphaerales bacterium, assembly GCA_037381725.1. GTDB lineage: Bacteria > Planctomycetota > Phycisphaerae > Sedimentisphaerales > Anaerobacaceae > JAFGTG01. The sequence continues at coordinate 1,465 of JARRQQ010000108.1, read as the reverse complement.
GGCGACTGACGTTCGGCTCTGGATGCGCGACCGAATAGAGATTCTTCAGGCCAATATCACGCTGCTCCAAAAGGCCCTTGTCAAGTTGGCGAGTGGCTACAGCGGCGAGATCATGCCGGGTTATACGCATCTTCAACGAGCCCAGCCGGTGGTGATCGCTTCATACATTTTGAGTTTCACCGAACAGCTTGAACGGGACTTTGTCCGGCTGGGAAACTGCCGGACGCTGCTCAATATTTCGCCGTTGGGCAGCGGGGCGATTGCCGGCTCGACGTTGCCTTTGGGCAGGAAGAGCACAGTCAAACAACTGGGCTTTTCGGACATTAGCTACAACAGCATTGACGCGGTGAGCGACAGGGATTTCTGCGCGGAATTCATCTTCGATTGCGCGCTAATGGCGGCCCATCTGTCGCGGCTGGCAGAGGACTGGATTATCTATTCGTCCAGTGAATTTGGCTTCATCCGGATTGATGACGCCTATTGCACGTCGTCGAGTATGATGCCGCAAAAGCGCAATCCGGATGTTTTGGAGCTGATTCGGGGCAAGACCGGGGCCGTGTACGGCTCGCTGGTCGCGATGCTCACGATTTTGAAAGGCCAGCCGTCGGGGTATAATCGGGATATGCAGGAGGACAAGGTCCATGTTTTCGCGGCGGGCGACATCGTTGAGGCGTGTCTGGATATTGCGCGTGCGGTCGTCTCCCATACGAAGTTCAATACGAAAAGGATTTCAGCCGGGCTGGACGAGGGATTTTTGGATGCGACTGCTCTGGCGGAGTATCTCGTCGGAAAGGGCGTCCCGTTCCGCCAAGCCCACGGGATTGTCGGTTCTCTTGTGGCCCAGTGTGAGAAGCAAAATAAGAAGCTCGGCGAGCTTACCCTCGAAGAATTCCGGGAGCATTCGGCCTCCGTAGAAGCGGATGTATACGAAAGCCTCGGGGCCGCGCGGGCCGCCGAGAAGTACGCCACGGAAGGCGCCGCCGGGCGAAAGCAGGCGAAGGAGCAGATTAAATACTGGAACAGGCAGTTGGGGCAGCGATGAGTCCCGGCGAAGATGAAATGACCGCGTGGTTTGCCCGGGAGAGTCTGTTGTCCTCGACGGATTTTCCCATCGGTATCGGCGACGACATGGCCGAGGTTCGCGTGGGCGACGCATCCGTTCTTATCACCACGGATATGCTTTTGGACGGCGTTCACTTCGACCTGAAAGAAGCCACGATCGAGCAGGTTGGGTACAAGGCAATGGCGGTGAGTCTGAGCGACTGTGCGGCGATGGCGACAAAACCCGTGGCGGCCGTGGTCTCGGTGGCTCTGCCGAGGGGTTTTGGCGGGCGCGAGCTCAAGCAGCTTCATTCCGGGATCATCCGGGCCGGCGACAAGTTCAGTTGTGCGCTGGTTGGGGGGGATATCACGAGCTGGAGACAAGACCATCCGTTTGCTATTAGTGTAGCTATGCTGAGCAGAC